>JAFGIH010000604.1 GCA_016929985.1 Thermoleophilia bacterium
GTCGTCGGCGCGGCCCCACTGCAACCACGCGACCCTGTCGCCGCCCACCACCGGAGCAATGTCCTCCACCTGGTTCCGGGTGAGCTGCTCTGTAATGGCGGTGGCAGTGTCGTAGAGGAACACCTCGGCCGTCTTCTCGCTGCCTTCCTGCCAGACGATGAGGCCTTCCGCCAGGTCAGGATGGGTGGCGCCACTGCCGCCCAGTTGCACCACACTCTTGGTCTGGTGGTCGTAGAGGAGCACCTGCGAGAGTGGGTTGTAGACGGGAGCCGCGCCCTCAGTCTGCGCCACGGGAGCCGAGGTGAAGACGACGTAGCGCCCGTCGGTGAGCGGGGAGGAGTGATCCCGGTCTTCGGTCGTGAGCTGGGTGGTGGTACCCGCCTCGATGTCATAGAGATGGATGGAGCTTTCGGCGTCGCCCGCCTTCCAGACGACCAACCCTCCGGCGATGGCGGCAGGCCCGACCACTCCCTCACTCCCCGGAATGCGGGTGGTTGCTTCCGTAGCCAGATCGTGGAGAACGAGTCCGGGCTCGCTGGTGTTCGGGTACTCCGACCACACGACGGAACCGCCGTCTACGCAGGGCTCACTCTCGTCGATGCCGTTGTTGGTGAGCTGGATGGTGGAGTTCGCGCCCAGGTCGCAGAGCATGATCTCCCAGTCGACGCCGTCGTATGCGCGCCAGACGACGTGATCACCGTCGATGTGCGGCTGGCCGTTGGTGGTGAAGTTGGCGGTGAGCGGGACCGTCTGCCAGGAGTCGGTGAAGGATGGCGGGGCGGCGGGCGAGGCGGCGGGCTGGGCCGCGGCCGAGGTCGGGGCGGCGGGCTGGGCCGCGGCTGGGGCGGCCACCGCGGCACCCCCGGTAGCGATGAGTAGCACTGCCAACAGCAGTAGGGCAAACAGTGGTGTGGCTACGCTCTTCACGGGGTTGTGTGAATGGATGCTCCTGGGCATGGTGACCTCCTCGGAGTCCGTGTGGGGGTCCAGACGCGGACCCGGTCAGACCGGGTTCTCCTCGTCCAAAACCGCATCGAAATAGGCGGCGATGGCTTCGTCGGTGCGGAGGTATCGGGTGATGTCCCACGGATGAGTGGCGGTCTTAGGCGTGTTCATATCCCCCTCCCGTCTCGCCCTGACGGATCAAGTATAGGCGACGGCCAGGGCCGCAGTCGACCCGGAGTTCGAAAACATGGCGTCGCAGCCGCACCGGTAGTACTCTCAAGTGAAGGCGACAAAGGAGGTGCCCCGATGGCTAACGGTGACCGTCCCGGCCCGATCGGGAGGCGTCTGTCCGGCGCAGTCCTCGCGCTAGCGGCCCTCGCCCTCCTCCTCACCCTGCTCCCAGCCCAGCCGGCCGCCGCCGCCCCCGAGACCCAGTGGGTGCTCACCCAGACACTCGTCAACCCTGACAAGGAGAAACTCGAGTACCGTGGAGGTGGTTCCGACCCGGAGTTCTTCGGAGAAGAGCGCTTCAAAGACATGGTCATGATCTTCAAGCCCAGCGCCACCAGCTTCTCCGTCAAAGACCGCTGGCAGGACCGGGAGTACATAGCCTGGGACGTGACCATCACCTGCAACTTCAGCGCCCCAGGCAAGACCCTCCTCGCCGGCAAGCCCTACAAGCTCACAGCGAAGTTCTCCCACACCGGCACCACCCACGACCCGCACCCGGGAGAGGCCTTCTCCTATAGCGCCTCCGACTTCAGCCTCGATCCGAACGAGCCGCTGTCCTACTACCCCTCGAACCCCGGTCCCCCGTCCAAGACCTGGAGCTTCACGGCTCCGACGGCCTCCCCCGGAGCCACCATGGAGATCTACGCCGGCCTGTGGAACTCCCCGGGCTGCGCGGTGATCTGGAAGTACGAGGCGCGGGCTGTGGCGCCCGAAACCACTACAACGACCCGGCCCGTCACGACCACGCAGCCCGTGACCACCCCGTCCTCGACAACCCCCGGCGCGCCGGTGACCACCAAGCCCTCGACCACCACGAGCACCTCCGCGACCGGTCCGGGCGACGCTGGGACGCGTATCTTCACCGAGGAAGAGTTTGGGAAGATGCTGGCGGACACCGCTGCCTTCGCTGAGACCTATGAGAGCCCTGGTGGTGATATCGACAAGAATCTGCTGAGGCAAGGCTACATCGGGTTCATCTGGTCCAGTGAGGGTGACCTCTCCATCTACGACCATTCCGGCCGTGAGGTGGATTCGTTCGATCCTCGATTCTGGGATGACAACAATGGTTCCCTGAAGCCGATACGCATTGGGGATACCATCAGGACAGTCAATGGAAAGGGCACGGTCTTCATCTTCACGGGCTACTCGTCGGATGAGCACACGCTCGAGATAGGCAACGATACCGAGGTGGTGTTCACGCGTTTTGGGACCACAGACCAAGAGGTATCCACAACGGTGCTTGAAATGCTGAAGGGCATGATCAGGTACGTCGGGCACGTCGGCGGTGCGCTCACACGCGGGTGGCGTTCAGACAGTATCTTCTCGGTCAGGGCGGGCACCACGATCTGCGGCATCCGGGGTTCGGATGTCGTCATTTCCTACAATGCTGAGGAAGAGATAGTGGGCGCCTGGGTCCACGAGGGACTCATGGATGTCACGAGCGAGCGAGCTGGCGAAACCAAAGTGTTGATTGAAGGCGAGGGTCTGGTGGTAGAGGGCGGAGAGCTTGGCGCGGTCCTCTCTCTGACTGAAGACCGGTGGGCCGACATAGCACTGGCGAGCAAAGGGGACGACGTGAAGCGGCTGACTGTCGTCGCGGTCGAGCAGTCCGACCAACCCGGTGGCCGGCCCGCGGTCCTGGTGGGGTTCGAGCGGGACAGCAACCTGTCTCTCATCTTGGCGGTGGTCATCCCCGTCGTGGTGGTGGTCGTCATCGGCACGGGTCTGGGCCTCTACCTGCTGAGACGGCGGCGACGGAGGGCGGCCGGGGAAGCGGCGCTCCCGGCCGGCGGCGAACCGGCCGCGCCTGCGGGCGTGGCTGGGTCTGCCGATGGCCACGCGTCCTCTCCGACCTTCTGCAGGCATTGCGGCTCGCCCAGGCGGCCGGGTATCGTCTTCTGTGAGAGCTGCGGGAAGAAGCTCGACGCATGAGCTCCGGCCTAGTCGGGCTCGCTCGGCACGAGCTTCACCCTGGTGATGACAAGCCCTCGCGTCTCCGCCACCTCAAGACACCAACTTCCGACGCGCACCCTTTCTCCGATGGTGGGAGGAAGGCGCTTCAGATGCGTGAGCACTAACCCGGCAATGGTCGTATATGGGCCTGATGGCAGCTCGATGCCCAGGTCGAGCAGATCATGGATGGGAAAGGTTCCGGGAAGAATGAGAGTGCCGTTCGGGCCCTTTTCGACGGTTCGAAAGTCCGTGTCCATCTCATCGTAGAGCTCGCCGACGATCTCCTCGAGCAGATCCTCCAGAGTGACGATTCCCTCCGCGACCAGATGTTCGTTCAGCACGATTGCCATCTGCTGCCGCTTGACCTGTAAGGCCTTCAACGCCTCAAGAACACCCAGCGTCTCTGGGAACACAACCGCGGGTTGAGCCTTGTCTTTGGTCATCCCAGTGGCCCCGATAAGATCCCGCATGTGGACTAGTCCGGTCAGATCGTCCAGACCCCGGGCGCCCACGACAGGAGCGCGTGTATGACCAGAAGCAACGAGGCGCTCGAGGGCCATATGAACATCAAGATTTTCGTCCAGAGAGAAGACCTCGTTCCTGGGCCGCACGATCTGCCCGAGGTTGCGCTCTCCCACCTCGAGTGCACCAGAGATCACCTCGCGCTCGGTTGCGCTGAAGTCGGTACTGGCGGCGACCATATCTCGGAACTCTTCTTCAGTGATCGCCGGACGCTGCTCCTTCGGGTTGATGCCTGCCAGCCTGACCACCACATTGGTGCTTACCCCCAGAAGCCAGACCAAGGGCCAGGTGATCTGCGCGAAGCGGTTGAGGGGACGAGCTACAGCAAGACTCCAGCCCTCCGCCTTCTGCATGGCGATCCTTTTGGGGGCCAGTTCCCCGAGGACGAGGGTGAAGAAGGTCAGGAGCCCGGTCACGATCACCACCGCGACCGCCGAAGCCCAGGAGCCGAAGAAGCCGAGGTAGGAAGCGAGCCGATCGGCCAAGGTGACCGCGGCGGCGGCGGATGCCAGAAAGCCGGCAAGGGTGATGCCGATCTGAATGGCGGAGAGGAAGCGGTTGGGATCGGCATGGAGGCGACGAAGCACGCGGCCTCGTTTGCCACGTCCGCCCAGGCGACGGGCCTGGCTCTCCCTGAGCGACACGAGGGCCATCTCGCTGCCGGCCAAGATGCCGTTGATGAGGATCAAGACGGCGAGAATGACGAGCTGGGCCCAGATGTTATTCATGTTGCTCCCCGTTTGGTCGTGCCCGACGTCGCCACTGCCGCCATCCCTTCACGAGTATAGGCACAACCGACGCGACCACAACAAGGATCATGGCCAGAGTGAGGTTCCTCTCCACCCAGGGAATCTGGCCGAAGAAGTACCCGGCGCCGAGAAAGACGATCACCCAGGTAAGAGCGCCGGCGATGTTGAACTGCCAGAAGCGCCGAATCGGCATCCGGCACATGCCGGCGACAAACGGGATGAAGGTGCGAATGACGGGAACAAACCGCGCGAGCAGTACGGCGCGCCCACCATACTTCTCGAAGAAGGCCTGGCTCGCTTGCATATGTCGTGCCGGGATCAGCCGGGGGAAGCGGGCTGCCAGCCGCGGCCCGAAGAAGCGACCGATCGCGTAGTTGACAGCATCGCCCATGATGGCTGCCGCGGTTATCACGGCGACTGTCACCCAAACGTCGATCCGGCCCGTTCCCGCGAACGTTCCCGCGGCGAAGAGCAGAGAATCCCCGGGGAGAAAGGGGGTCAGCACAAGCCCGGTTTCGGCGAACACGATCGCGAAGAGCGTGAGGTAGACCCACTTGCCGAACCGATCCAGAAGCTCGGTGATCAGCCCGCTCGGATCCAGGAGATAGTGCAGGGCGTCAAGCGCCTCCAGAAGAAGCTCCTTCCGACGTCACTGTCTTCGTCTGCTCACCTACACCACGGGCTCCGAACACATGCCGAACCATCGGGCTCAGATCCTTCCTGTTCCTGACGATGATGGCGAGACCCAGCAGGATGTAGGCAGCGGAAAAGCCGAGGCGGACGGACGTTTGCGGGAAGGGAAACTGGAGAAAGAAGAGCGCCGCCAGAGTCACGGCCTCTTTCCAGCTGAAACGTAGATCGAGAAGGATAGCGAAGCCGAGGACGGTCTGGGCGCCCGTCAGGATGAACTCCTGGGTCTGGCGCCCGTCAAGAGGTAGGCTCCCGTGCTCACCTCCGCCGAGCAGGTAGGCGAAGGGGATGGCGCCGACCAGAAGCGTCCACTGGTTGACCTTTGACGACAGCAGCGTCCCGATGGCATCGTCGACCCTGAGACGATAGGCGAGCAGACAGGCCACTATCAGTTCCGGTGACTCCGAGACGAGCGGGGCCAGCCACTGCACGAGCAGGAACTCGTCTATTCCCAGTCCCTTGCCGGTTAGAACCAGCGAGTGCGCGAACGGCTCGGCGGAGGCAAGGATGAAGGCGGCGGCTGCGACGAACATGCCGATCACAATGGCTCGCCGGTTAGTCTTGGGTAGACAGCCGAGGTACGCACAGACTCCGATCAGTTCCGGCTCTTGCCTTTCCTCCTTCGCCACTCGCCACAGATACACTCCGTAGATACAGAGCAGCACGACCCCGTCCCAGAGGTTGATGCTCCGGAATGCCGGGATCACGAAGGAATAGAGACAGGCTATGCCGAGAAACATCAGCTCTATCCTGCGCTTACCCAGCAACTGCAGAGCGTGACGGGGCGCAGCGCCAGCCCCGGTCCCATCCCCCAAAGGCGTTGGCGGAACCTGGGCGGCCTGTCGTGTGGCACGGCGCTTTCGCATCTTGCGGAGACCGAGAGCGGCGACCAGGGCCACCAGGGGCCACCCGAAGCCGAGCAGCAGCCGGTTGCTGCCGGTCATATTGGCGGCGGCGTACTGGGCGTAGCTGGGGTCGTGACCCGCGGTATATGCGAAGACCAGATCGACGGCATACTCGGGCAGCACGGCTATGAGCGCCAGCAGGGCGATGGCGAGGCTGCCGGATATGTCGAGCTGAGCCGTCTCTGCCGCCCAAGCCAGCAGCACGGCCGCGCCTACGATCGCTGCCCCGTAGACGAGGAGCGAGCTGTGGGGAGGAAACTCGATTCCGGAGAGGCGGATGACGAATGCGGGAAGTGGAATGGCCACCGCTATGGCCAACTTCAGCAGCGAGGCTCTCGACACGACGGTCCTTTCATAAGACCCGGCTGGAGTCTCACCGCTACTGCAGGGAAACCAGGCCGGGCGCTTTGCGCCGGCTGCTGGTCTCGTTCGCCTCTACCACCTAGGTGGGAAACCGAGCCTTGAAAGGCCGTATTGACGACTTCCCACACCTCCAGTGCCAAGAACACGGAGGCGGAACTACTCCCCTGCGGGGCGGCATGTTATCAGTTGCGGCTTCCGGCGTCCACCGACTCAGTAGTCTGGTGTGGATCCGGACAGCAGTAATGGAGCCTCTGCCTCAGTCCACGCTCCGGATCCTCTCGGTGTGCTTGGGGATGCCGTTCTGTACCCGCGTCCACACGCCGTCGTTAAGGACCTCGTACTCCCGGAAGCAGCAGGGGATACCCTGGGCCGTGAGAACGTCCAGCCGGTCCATCACGTGGAAGTGCAGGTGCGGGGCGGTGGAGTTGCCGGAGTGGCCCACGTCGGCCAGGTGGTCGCCCGGCTCGACTGTGTCGCCCTTGGACACTCGCACCGAACCGGTGCGGGCATGGGCTAAAAAGGCGTAGCCGGCGTCCGTCTCGACAATGATGTGGTTGCCCGCCAGGGGCCGCAGATCGGTCAGCCGCTTCGGATTGAAGGTGAGCCCGTTCTTGAGGACCAAGCCCAAGTCTCTCACGAGGTGGACCCGCCGGCGCTCCGGCCAGCCATCCTCAGCCTGCACCACGGTGCCCGCCACCGGGGAGTGGATGGGTTGGCCCCATCCATAGCAATCCTCCAGCCGCACGCCGGCCA
>JAFGIH010000605.1 GCA_016929985.1 Thermoleophilia bacterium
CCCGACAGGTCAAGCTGAGCGAGGTCGTGGTCTCTGCGGCGTTCACGGTAGTGTTCATCTCTCTCATCGTGGCGCAACACTTTCGCTCGACCTTCAGCGACGACAAAGGACCCATCCCCTTCTTCGATCCTCACCTCTGGAACGGCTGGCTGCCCGCCCTCATCGTGCTGCTGGTCGCGGGTGTGGTCGTCGATGTCCTGATCTACCGCCGGGGTCGTCACACCCTGGGGCTGACGATCGCCTCGACCGTTACGGACGTGGTCTTCGGTGCAGCCGCCGCGCTGACCATCCTGACCCAGACCATCGTCAATCCGACCTGGATGGAGGCGCTCAAGGCGAAAGTCCCCGAGTTGGAACCATTCCATGTGGTGGCCAACAAGGCTGCGTGGACCGCCGTCATTCTCGCGATCGTCGCTTGGTCGATCGCGGAGGCTTGGCTCAAGTACCGCAAGGCACGTTCGGGCCCAGAGGGACGAGAAAGGCCCGTCGCCGCCTGACGCCTTGCACTGGGTCAGGTCACCCCCTACCCCAGCAGGTGTCGGGATAGACGCTTCGACATGGCGACGATCGTCAGGATGGGCGGCATCCCGAGCGGGCTGGGAAAGACACTGGCGTCGGCCACATAAAGGCCCGAGATCTCCGTCTGCTGATGCTCATCTACCACTCGGCCGATACCGGCCGTGCAGCAGGGGTGACCTGCTTCCACCGGCCCGTCGAAGATGGTCTCCTGACGGACGCCGGCTGCGACAAGAAGCTCCCGGTGGAGCACCTTGGCCTCCTCGAGCTTAGCTTGATCTGAGACCGTCATGCGCTTATCGATGGTGCCGTCCAGACGGACCTGGCCACTCATCTCATCCCTGATCTTGCTCATCATCCCCAGCGCGTGCTTAGCCGGCAGCCGTTTCGACTTGAGCAAGAGTGTAGCCTGATCGGCCGTCGACACCTTCATGGGCCCGTCACCGGGTTTGTAGTCCTTGTACAGCTGCAGGTAGAAGGGCACGTACATGTAGGGAGCCGGGAAGAGGTCCTTCTCCTCGAGAGCACTTTCCAAGTAGCTGCCGAGGATGTGCTCACTCTGCATGCCCTCGTCGTCGGTGAAACCGAAGGTACCCACAAAAGCATCGAGCGCCAGGTGGGTCCCGGCCTCGTGCAGTCCGCTTCGCTGAAGGATACGAGGAGTGTCCAAGGCACCAGCCGCCAGGATCACCCTGTCTGCCAGCACCTCTGTCAGCGCGCTTGGTCGCCCGACCGGATGAGCGGTCACGCCCACGGCACGGCCGTTGTCTCGGACCACAGCCTTCACTTCGGTCTCCGTGAGGAGTTGGGCTCCGTGAGCCAACGCATCATCCAAGAACTCGACGCTCGTCCATTTGGCCCCGGTGGGGCAACCGAACATGCAGAGGCCACAGCAGCGACAACGATCGAGGTCGATGCACTTGGGCGTCGGTTTCATCTCCCAGCCCAAAGCAGCCGCGGCTTCGTTCAGCATTCGGGTGCCCGGCCCGAGCAACTCGTTCCGCATGGGTTCCACGCGCAGGTCTTCGCGGGCTTCGGCCAACTCGGAAGAGAGATCGATCCCCCATTCCGCCAACCGCTGTGGAGGCGGCGTCACCGCATTCCCCATGGCGATGTAGGAACTGCCTCCCACTACCCGGCCCCGGCCGATCAGCACGCCCCCGTTGGTGCGGGTCGAGTAGCCCTCGTGGTCCCGATACACGGCTCGCGCCACCCTGCGGAAGCCGGTCTCGGTGAACGGAGGGCCGTATTCCAGGACGGCCACCCGGCGTCCGGCTACAGCGAGCTCACGCGCGACGGTGGCTCCGCCTGGACCGCTCCCCACGACTATGTCGTCCCACTTCATCAAGACCTTCTGTGCAACGTCGCTGTGAAGTGCTGCACCGCGCGACCTGCCCCAGCCTCAGTATAGGCTGCTCGAGGACCGCATGAACTGGCTGCGATGACGTAGCACGCGGAGAAACTCGCTCCCGGTCCCGTCGGCGCTATCATCCCAGCATGCCGGTAGTCGCCGGCCAACAGCATCGCGCGCTCAAAGGAGAGCACCAAACATGAGAGCAGCGTTCGTTGTGGCGCCCCGCAAGTACGAGATACGCGAGATCCCGACCCCACAGATCACCGACGGCGAGATGCTGGTCAAGATCGAGGCGTGCGGAGTCTGTTCGAGCGACATGACCGCGTACAAGGACTCCTACAGCGAGGAGATGAAGAAGGCCAACCCCTTTCCGCGACGCGCCGGGCACGAGCCGGCCGGCACCGTGGTGGAGGTCGGCAAGTCGGTGAAGGGATTCAAGGTGGGCGACCGCATAACCGGCTACTTCGCCGACGACGCGTACTGCGAATACGTGGCCGTCGACCCCACCCATCCCCCCAACCACCGAGGGCACGGCTACATCATCGAGAAGATCCCTGACGGCGTCCCCTTTGAGTACGCCCTCGGCGAGCCACTCATGAGCTGCATGTCCATCGCGCGCACCACCACTCCTGAGTTCGGGGACTACGTCTTCCAGGTGGGCGCGGGCTTCATGGGCCTGGGCATCATCGCCGGAGTATCCTCCCCCAAGCTACGCGAGTACATCGTCGCCGATCTCGACGACAGCCGCCTCGAGCTGGCGCGGCAACTGGGAGCCACCGTCACCCTCAACCCCTCCAAGGTGGACGTGGTCGAGGAGGTCATGAAGATCACCAAGGGCCGGGGCGTCGACGTCGCCATCGAGGTGGTCGGCCACCCGATAGGCATCAAGATGACCGGCGACGTGATCAAGACCAACCGGGCCAAGGTCATCCTGGTGGGGTGGCACCAGGCGCCCAACACCTATGAGCTCTTCAACTGGATCAAGTGCCCCATCATCTACAGCCCGCAGGGCATCGGCATGTCCACCGACTATCAGAGCGAGCTGGGGCGGGCCATGTGGGCGTTGGAGAAGGGTATCTATCCGATGGACAAGCTGGTCACTCACACGTACAAGCTGGAGGACATCGGCCAGGCCTTCGAAGACAACCTGGGCATGAAGCCCGGTTACATCAAAGGCGTGGTTATGCCGTTCATGAGCTAGAAGACTGCGCCGGGACGGCTCAGCCCCTCATCCCCCCGATCTTCGTTTCGATGCTCGTACACCTCGCCCACTCCTCTAGTTCGTGGAACTTCATCGGAATGTACTGGTCCAGAAGAGTCCGCTGATCGTCCGAAGCCGTCTCATAGGCCCTCTTGATCATGGGCCCCAGTTCGTCGATGTACTCGAACAGTCGTTTGACAACCATGTTCTCCACAAAGTCCCTCCCGGTTTGTTCCGTCGCGGGATCCCGCAAGGATGATCGTAACTCTTCACACCGGCTTGAGGCGACGGTGACAACAGGCCCTCGCTCTGTAGCCGCTCGCTGGACCTGCGACTCTCAAAGCTTCTTCCCGCATCCCGCGCAGAAGGTGGAACCGGGATTGACAGCCGACCCACATTGAGAACAGAAGCCGGAGCCGGATGGGGGCGCCGTACTGGACGGAGCCGCCGAACCATTGGCCCGGCCTCGGGCTTTCCCTAGGAGATAGGTCGCCACGCCGATCGCCGCGGCGGCCACCACCGCCAGCGCGATAATCAGGGCCAGGATCCCCCCGGACAGCCCGCCGGAATCCTCACCGCTGCCCGTGCTTCCACCCGCAGGAACCGTGGTCGTACTGCCGCCCAAGGTGGTGCCGGTAGTGCCGGTGGCGCCGGTCGTGTCCGTCGTGCCCGAGGCAAGCGTTGTGGTCGTCGCCTCCGCAACCATCACCTCGTCGGTACGCCAGATCTCGACGCCGTTCTTCAGATCGTTGCTTATCCAGAGGAAGTGACCCTTGAAGTCGAGCACTCCCCCTCCCTGATGGAAGAAGCTCGGCTCGGGCTCCTGGAAGATCAACTGCCAGCGTTGCCCGTCGGTGGACTTCCAGAGCCCGCTACCCAGGTGATAGTCGTAGGCTTCCAGATAGGCGGCGTCATCGAACACGTTGGTGCCGGCGATGAGACTGCTGTCGAAGCCAAACCCGTCCTTGCCCACCTGGGTCCAGGCGGTCCCATCGTCGGAGACCCTCAGCTGGAATCCCTGGGGGGCCAACCGCTCCATGCTGTTGCCCGGCACGAGCACTCGCGGGTCCATGTTGCTCGAGGTCAGGTAGAGCCTGCCCTTGAACTCCACCAGATCTCCCTGCACGTTGCGCTCCTTGCCCACGTCGAACCCGTTCTCGACCACCCGCTCCCAGCTGGAACCGTCCTCCGAACGGAAGAGCTCGAAGCCGGCTATCTGGTCCAAAGTCCCGCCGCCGTAACCGAACGCGTAGAGCCGGTCCTGATACACCAGATCGGGATCGAGGGACGCGCTCTTCGCCCTCCCCAGACCCTTGTCCGCCACCCGTTCCCACTCCAGGCCGTCGACGGTCCGCCATATCTCCCCGCCCGAGGCCGGGTTCGAAATGCCCACGTAGAGCTTGTCCTGGAACATGGGTTGGGGATCGGTTGGATCGACGCGGCGGAGCATGCCGGTCGTCCCGCTCGCGCCCAGGCCGCCCGATACCACCTGCCGGAAGGAGCGCCCGTCATCCGAGACCCAGATCTGGACGCCCGTCTTGGAGTTGCCGACGCCCAGTACGAGGCGGCCGTCAAGGACGAGGGGGGTCGCGTGGTCGCTGTTCGGGTCGCCGAACCCACCCTTTTCCACTTGGGTGAACTCGGTACCGTTGGATGTGACCCAGATCTCCAGCCCGTGGTCGTTCAGATTGTAGGAGAGGGCGTATAGCTCGTCTTTGAAGACCACGAGGTCGAACATGGTGTTGCGGGGATTGCCGAACCCGGCCGTGCCGATCTGCTCCCACTCCAGGCCGTCCGCGGTCCGCCAGATATCGCCACCCAGCTTGTCGCTGCCGGCGTAGAGCTGCCCTGCTTCGCTGGACATGGTGCTGAGGTAGAGATAGCCCTTGAACTCGGCAAAGAAGGGGGCGTGCGAGTTGCCCGGATCGGTGAAACCACCCTCGACCACCTGGGTCCAGCCGTGGGTCAGGGGTGGAGGAGCTGCCACGACTCCGGTGGTCTGGCCGAAAAGTAAGGCCACCGACATCACCAGAAGAAGCATCAGAACCGGCCCGGGGCCGAGGATTCCGAAGAGCCGCTTCGCCATGCGCCCCCCTTTCAGATCTGCGTCTGGCTCCATAGTAGGGCAGATAGGGGATGCGCGCGAGAGGGACGGGGGTGGATACCGGGCGGCCCGAAGATTGCGTCGGTGCCGCCTTGGTGACAGACTATCCACTATCACCGAACGGCATACGCGAGTTTGGGGGGATCCATGATCGCGCGTCGACTCACCGTGGTTGCAGTTACCGTCCTGTGCGCCTGCGCATTTGCCGTCGCCGGTTGCGACGGAAAACAGAGTCCTCGCCTCCAACCGATAACTGTCGATGGCAAGTGGGGGTATATCGATGAGACCGGCGCCATGGTCATCGAGCCGCGCTTCAAGGAAGCGCAGGTTTCTGGAAGTTCGGCTACGTCGATAAGAGCGGGCGTTGGAGGATCGAGTTGCCGCTGAATGTGCACGTCGGCGAGGCCTCCGAGTTCTCGGATGGCTTGGCCATGGCTGAGATCATGGGGGAGGGATACCCTTTCCCGACGTACGGCTACCTCGAACAAACGCGGGGAGTGGGCGATCGAACCCCAGTTCGCCCGTGCCTCCTGCTTCGTCGAGGCGTTGGCCGCGGCCGCGGTCGTCAACGAGGCGTTCGACCCGCCGCCGCCAGAGCACAATCCTTACTACGACGAGGATGCCGACCCGAAGTTGCTCTGGGGCTTCATCGACAAGAACGGCCGATGGGTCATAGAGCCGCAATACTACAGCGTGCAGTCCTTCTCAGAGGGGATAGCCTGGGTGAAGACGAGGGTGATGCTGCCCGAGAAGGACCCGAAGACGGGTCTCGCATCCAAGATCGTCAACGCCTACATCGACAAGACGGGCAAGGCCATCCGGCAAGAACAGTAGAGCTCCATCGAGGCGCGGCAAGCCACGCTCGGCGGCGTTCGCTACGATTCTTCCTGGAGCCTCCGGTCGTCCACCCGTGAGGCGATGTATTCAGGCACCGCCTCTTTCGGGATTCCCAGAGCCACGGACAGCTCGCCGAAGAGCAGCTCTTCAGCTTGCTTCATGAACTTCTGATCGACCGCTCTGAACGTGCCCTTCTCCTCGCCGATCTGCTCCTTCTTGGCGTACAGAGACATGGTCAGTTCGATCAGGTCGCCACAATCATGCGTCACCACAAGCGTCTTGTAGTGCTCTGCGATCTCCTGGACTCTCTGACTGTGGTAGGCCTCCGCCTTGACTGAAGGGATCGTCTCGACAAGCTCTTCAGCTTCGCGCTTCGAGATGATGGGCCGCGTGAACACTTTCGTGCTGTTGACCGGCGTCGAGATAGTGTAAGTCTGGGACAAGGGCTTCAGAACGTAGTAGAGCTGACTGTCGCCCACGCCAGGGGATTCGATCGTCTTGATCTCCACCACATGGCACACGCCTGTGTTCCCGTAGATGATCCAGTCTCCAACCTGGTACATCTGGTAAATCCTCCGATATTTGCCTCACCTGCTTCGTACCAGGGAGATTGTCGCATTATTCTGCATCCCGCGTAAGAAGAGAGGGCCGCTCAGCAGCCGCGTCATGTATGCTCCCGCCTGATCGGACACACGTGGAGGACGGCATGCGCAGAGTCTGGATCGGTCTGGTAGCGTTAATGATGGTCATCCTGGCGATGGCCGGATGTGGGAGTTCTGACGAAGAAATCTCGCTGGAGTTGCAGACCCGGCCCTAAAGATCATGTGGGGAAAGACTGAGCTCAAGCACCTGGGAAGCCGCCTGACGGGGAACTACTGGTTCACCCCGTCGACCTTGGTGGTCGTCGCCGTGGGTCTCGCGTTCCTTATGCCCTGGGTCGACAGACAGCTGGGCGGGACGGTGGGCACCATCCCCGGCTGGATCTTCGGAGGGGGACCGGACGGCGCCCGCGCCGTCCTCTCCACCATCGCAGGCTCGATGATGACCGTCGCGGCGCTCACTTTCTCCATAACCATCGTCGGCCTCACCACGGCGTCGCAGCAGTTCGGCCCGCGGCTGCTGCGCAACTTCATAGCCGACCGTGGCTACCAGGTGGTTCTTGGCACCTTCTTGGCGGCCTTCATCTACTGTCTTCTGGTGCTCCGGAGCGTCGAGACGGTAGGTGAGAAGTACTTCGTGCCCTACGTCTCGCTGACCGTGGCAATGGTCTTCGCGGTGGCCGGGGTCGGAGTGCTGGTCTACTTCATACACCATGCGGCCTTCTCGCTGAGGGCCGACAGTGTCGTCGCCGCCACGGGTAGGGAACTGAAGACCGCGGTCGATCGGCTTTACCCCGCACGCCAAGGTGGCTCGATGTCTGGGCCCCAGGCCAATGGTCGAACACTGCCCGAGGGTTTTCCTTCCGGCGCTCGTGACCTGCTTGCACGGCAGAGCGGCTACATCCAGACCATCGACCACGACCGGCTGGCCAGGGTGGCGGCGGAGCACCGGCTCGTTCTGCGGCTCGATCACCGGCCGGGCGCCTTCGTCACCGCGGAGGGAGTCC
>JAFGIH010000606.1 GCA_016929985.1 Thermoleophilia bacterium
CAGGTACTCGTCGCGCTGAAGCGCGAGGATGGTCCGGAGCCGTCGGACGTCAACCGCCGCGTACTTGCGATACCGCCCTTTGGTACGGACCGGCGATAGGAGTCCCCTATCCTCGAGATAGCGCACCTTGGTGATGGTCAGGTCGGGGAAGTCCGGTTGGAGCTGAGCCACCACTTGGCCGATCGTCAGCAGCCGCTCCGACGAGGGTTCGGTCCCCGTCCCGGCGTGCTGCTCAGGAGGTCGTGTGCCATCCGTCATGATGGAACTCAGATGTCGTCTTCTTTTTCCAGGAATGCGAGCTTGAACTTGCCGATCTGGAGTTCGTCGCCATCCAGCAACTGATGCCGCTCTATTCGCTTGCGGTTGACGTACGTACCGTTCAAGCTGTTGAGATCCTCTACCAGGAACCCTGATTCGTCGTGGAGTATCCTCGCGTGGTGCCTAGACACTGTGACGTCGTCCAGGAAGAGGTCGCTATGCGGACTGCGCCCAATCGTGAGCACGTCGCTGTCCAGACCTACGACCTCGCCTTCCCGTCCCCCGCCTGTGCGAATGAGCAACATGGGACCGAGAAAAAGGGAACGCCTCCCTCCCCCTCCCGCGAGTTCTTCCCTCTCCGCAGCGCTCACCGAGAGAGTTGCCTCTTCGAGGTCTATCGGTACAAGGCGGCTACCGCAACGCCGGCAGAAGTTCGAATCCTCGGTGTTCTCGGTACTGCATACGGGGCAGTTGACCATGGTCGTAGCTTTCCCTCTCGGTCGCGTCTAGCCGGTCTCAGAATCCATCACCGAGCGATAATCGGCGAACTGTGCCTTGATCTCAGCTTCGATGGCCTTGATCACCGCAGGGCTCTCGAGAAGCTCGGCCCGTTGTACCGGAGTCGTGTGGGCTACGAGATATGGGTCTCGCAGTATCTCATCGATGGGGCGCCCGAACCGCAACTGCTTGACGATGTAGCGTATGACACGCTCACCGCGCACACTCACGGACAGATCACGGAAACGCTTCTCGACCCCACGTACGACCGGCTCGACATCTTCGGTCATGGGATCACTCCTCCCCCGGTGTGTCCCCGCTTCCTCCACGTCCACTCAGAATCTCGGTAAGCGCGGCTAAGTCGCCGTCCTCGACCAGGCTGCCCTCTCCGCTCTTGTTCTTGTCACGCAGCCTTCTGACCATCTCCGCCCGCACGATGTCCATTTCTCCGTGCAGTAGCCGGCGCCGCATGGACAACTCGCGCTCGTCCTCAGCAAGTTGGGCGGCAAGCGCCTTCAAATCCTCGTCGGAATACGACTGGATCTTGATCAGACGTTCGAATGAAGACTCGTCCAAGGCATCCACTCCCTCACTATAGCGACTCGTTCTCTAACCTTCAACTCACGCTTGAGGTACGAGGGCCTTCCCAGATCACTACGGATCCTAAGCCTTAGGTTTCGCTTCAGGTATATCTACTCCTCCGCGGCAAGCAGCTCGTCGTACTCCTCCACGGACATGAGATCGTCGGCCTCAGACGGGTCACTGAGACGGACCTTGATGAGCCAACCGTCTTCGTAGGGGCTCTCGTTGATGGTCTCGGGAGCATCGACGACGTCCTCGTTGACTTCCACGATAGAACCACTCAGCGGAGCGATCACATCGGAGACGGCTTTGACGGACTCCACCTCGGCGTACGGCGTCCCTGCGATGACGTCCGTGCCTACCTCGGGGAGTTCGATGAAGACGATGTCACCGAGTGTCTCCTGGGCGTAGCTGGTGACACCGAAGACCGCAGTCTCACCTTCTATCCGTACCCAGTCGTGCTCCCTGTGGTATTTGAGGTTTTTGGGGTTCACATGCGCTCCTTTCTTGCCACAATCGGCTGGTCGTCATGATAGCACAGCACTTTTCCATCCCCTGTCGCGCGGGCCCGACGCGTGAGCCTTGCTACTTGTATACTGTTGAGGCAGGGTCGGAACCGAAGGAGGATTGTCGTGGCACGTCGCAAGGGTCTCGTCATAAATGACGACCAGATGCAGATGATCGACGGTGTTCTTGCCAAGCTGCAGCGCGTAGCCGGTTCCAACTTCGTGGCCCTGATCTCTACGAGCGGGCAGCCCATCACCACAGCTCCAGCGGAAGTCGATGCCGACACCCTTTCGCTCGCCGCCCTCGCCGCCGGGTCCTTCGCCGCCACGAGGCAACTCGCCGAAGTACTGAACGAACGCGAGTTCACGCTCCTGTTCCACGAGGGCAAAGAGTCCAACCTCCACGTGATGCAGGTGACCGATCAGATCCTTCTGCTCATCACCTTCGGCCACGATACCCAGGTGGGACGGGTCCGCCTCTACACGAGCAGGGCGCTCGAGGTGCTCAAGCCGATTTTTGCGGATGCCGAAGAACCTACAGAGGAAGAGAAGCTTGTCGATCGCGAGTACACCAAAGAGGCAGGGTCGGCGATCGACGACCTGTTCTCGAACGAGAAAGCCGAGTAGGTAGGGAGCGGTACGTGGCCCTCATCAACCTAGCCGCGCGAGAGATCAACTATAAGATCGTCTATTACGGCTGCGGTCTGTGCGGCAAGACCACTAATATCCAATACATCCATCGGCGCGTGAACCCAGGGGCACGGGGACGGTTGGTCAGCATCGCCACCGAGGAGGAGCGCACGCTCTACTTCGACTTCCTCCCGCTCTCTTTGGGCACCGTCAAGGGTCTGCGCACCAGGTTCCATCTCTACACCGTACCCGGGCAGTCCTTCTACAACGCGTCCCGCAAGCTGGTTCTTCAGGGAGTCGACGGCGTGGTGTTCGTGGCCGACAGTCAGATCTCCCGACTGGACGAGAACGTCGACAGCTACCTGAATCTGTGGGACAACCTGCGAGAGCAGAACGAGGACCCGTCGGATCTGGGCATCGTGCTTCAGATGAACAAGCGCGACCTCGGCTCTATCTTCTCGGTGACCGACCTTACAGAGCTTCTCAACCACACCGGTTCCCCGGTCATCGAGGCCTGCGCCCTCACCGGTGTCGGGGTCTTCGAGACCCTCAAGACCGTCTGCAAGCAGGTCATCGCCAAGAGCTCTCGTTCTTAGCCAGAAGTCCTCTCCCCTATCACGCCGTCAAGGATGACCTGGTAGCTCTGGGCCAGTTCGAGCGCGCGCTCGTCGCTGCCTGCTTCGGCGTAAACGTGAAAGAGAGGCTCTTCGGCGTCCGGCAACACGAGCGCCCACTCGGAGTGGTCCAGAAACACCTTGATCCCATCCACCAAGGACACGCGGCCTGAATGCAGCTTCTCGGCCATCTGGCGCATGACGCTTCCCTTCATCTCCCAGGGACACTCCCGGGTCAGGTGTACGGTGTGAGCCACCGGTATGTGGCCCACAAGTTGCGAGAGGGGAGCGTCCGACGTCGAGACCAGTTCCAGGACCTTCCCCAGGGTATAGAGACCGTCCATCGAGGCGAGTACGGATGGATAGATGTATCCGCCGTCGGTGCTGGCCGCGAAGATGGTGTTCGGTCGAGCAGCCTCGGCCATCAAAGCGGCCTTCGAGTACTTGGTGCGCCGGATGCTGACCCCTGTCGAAGCCACCACGTGCTCGCCGAGCCGCGTGGCGTGCAACGGCAGCGCCGCGACTCCCGAGCCCACCGAGCGCGCAGAGTGCTGCAACAGCAGCAACAGAAGGACCGCATCCGGGATGAGACGGCCCTTCTCGTCGACCACGTAGAGATACTCAGCTCCCGGATCGAGGATGGCCCCGAGATCGGCCTCCATGGCCCTGACCATCTCCCCCACGCGCTCAGCAGCGGGCGGAAGGCTTTCCGCCAAAGTGAAGCGCGAATGGACACGCGAGAAGGTGTTCAGGGCGATGGTCTCCACCCCCAGCTTGTCGAGAGTCGACGAGAAGAAGAAGGCCGGAGCCGACGACGAATAGTCGAGCACCATTTTCGGCTGGCGTCCCCGGATCGCCACGGTGTTCCAGTTCTCCAGCAGAGCATTGGTGTACGTCTCGATGACGCGGGGCGGATAGACGACTTGGCCCATCTCTTCGAAAGGCGCCCGCCGGAAGTCTTCGCGGAAGTAATGGTTCTCTATGGCCCGTTCGCGCCTACTGTCGATGGCGACCCCGGGAGGTTCTGAGAACAGGATCTCGATCTGCTCGGGGTTCTCCAGGCTCATCTGCACGTGGATGCCCCCAGCGGCGTTGCCGCTCTTGATGTCGAAGCGATTCACGGCCAACGGAGCCATGGTGAGGTCACGGACGCTGACTCCTGTGGCGTTGAGTCCGCTGATGATGGCCCGCTTGAACACCCGGGATGCCTGATGGGTATCGCGGCTCGTGGCGACGTAGGCGCCCTTCGTGGTGAGGCTGCCGTAGCACATGGCAAGGCGCATGGCCATCTCGGGGGTCAGGTCGATATTGGCCAGACCACGCACGCCATTCCGTCCGAAGAGGGTACTGGGGCCCCGCGTCTCCCAGACGATCGACGAACGCACCGTCGATCCGGGTTCGATGTTTTTGAACGGGTACACCTTCACGTTGTTGGCGACCACTGCGTTGCGGCCGATGATCGAGCGGTCTCCGACCACCGCGCCCTCAGCGATGTGAGCGTTCTCGTGGACCTCCACCCCATTCCCGAGAAACGCTCCGCTGACATCGGCTCCGGAGGCGACATACACGTTCTCTCCCAGCACCGATCCGCCGATCTGGGCGCCGGCCCGGACAACGGTGTTGGAGCCGAGCACGGTGCGCGGCAGAATCGATGCGCCTGAGTCTATCCGGACGTTCTCGCCGATGACGGCCGGGCCCTCGACGTCGTCGAGGCTATCGAGCGACACACCTTGGGCCACCCAGATGTTGCCCCGCAACCTGACGCCTGGAGGAACGAGGCGAACCTTGCCGTCGAGAGCGTCACGGTTGGCCTGCAGATACTGCTCGAGGCTGCCGATGTCCTGCCAGTAGCCATCGCACACGAGACCGTAGAGCGGCTTGTGCATGTCAAAAAGCTTGGGGAACAGATCATGGCTGAAGTCGTAGGGTTGCCCCTCAGGGATGTGGTCGAGAACCTCCGGCTCGATGACATAGATGCCGGTGTTGA
Organism: Thermoleophilia bacterium; assembly: GCA_016929985.1. The sequence continues at coordinate 5,076 of JAFGIH010000606.1, forward strand.
CTGTGTCAGAGAAGACCTGTCCCCAGCCCGGCTTCTCCAGGAAGCGTTGAATGCGGCCCTCTTCGTCGACGATCACCACACCGAACTCCAGCGGATTCTCGACACTCTTCAGGGCGATGGTGATGAGGGCCCCGCGCTCCCTGTGAAACGACACCACCTTTGTGAGGTCGAAATCGGTGAGCGCGTCGCCACTGATGACGAGGAAGGTCTCGTCGAGCAGATCCTTCGCGAGGCGGATAGACCCGGCCGTGCCCGCCGGGGTCTCCTCGACCGTGTAGTCGATGCGCATGCCGAAGGCGCTGCCATCTCCGAAATGGTTGCGGATGAGTCTAGGCAGAAAGGCCAGCGTCATCACCACTTCGTTGATGCCATGGCGTTGCACCAACTCGAGGATATGCTGGATGGTGGGTTTGTTTACCACCGGCACCATGGGCTTCGGTTGATTGGAGGTCAGCGGACGGAGCCGCGTCCCCTGGCCACCGGCCATGATGACTGCCTTCACAGCGACCTCCTAGCGGAGATTGTATGACGCCCCGCACCGGCGCGGGTCGAGTTTCTGCTTCTAAGCTTCCACGTGCAGGTTGTTCTCAATCACCCAGACCCATCTTTCCTCCGGGCCGGAGGTCGCCCACTCCATGGCCTCGTGGGTCTCGTATGCGCTTGCGAAAGCACGGGCCTTCTCGATATCGTCCCATTCGAGCAGGATGAATATGCCTTGTGGATCGCCAGCATCGCGGAACACTGTGCCTCCCTTGGAGCCGAGCCTTGCCCGCCGCTTCGCGTCCTGCTTGAACACCTCTTCGAAATCACGGTAGCGCGCCAGTTTCTGACGAATAAGCACATATGCCATGGGGTACGACTCCTCTCCAGCGAGTAGCTCACCGAACCGAATCCTAGCATGGAGGCTCCAACGCCGCCGAGAGCCGCCGACTAGGAGCCTCTCGTATGCTAGTGTGCCCCGGTAAAACCAAGGATGACCAAGGTACGCTATGCCATTCTGTACAGAGTGTGGTGCACAGATATACCCAGACGCCAGCTTCTGCATTTCATGCGGAGCTCCGGCGCGTTTCCCCGAGAGTAACGTCTACGTCTTCGCCCTCGCCGAGGATGCCGACGACCCCAACTACCACATCGACTTCTTCGAGGTGGAGCTTGTCGGCGAAGCCAAACACTCCGAGGCATTCGAGGAGATCCTGGGAGAACTGGACGACGAAGAGGAGATCGAGCTGGACGACGCCATCGCGGTGCTGGTCCGAGAGCCTGCGGACGCCTCCGAGAACGAGTTCGTGACGGTGCACGTCTTGGACTCCGAGTCGATGTATCAACAGGTAGGGTACCTCCAGGCGAACGACGTGGCAGAGTACCTGGAGGTCATCCGAGAGCTCGAGCGCCGCACAGGGCGCTACGTCGGTTGCCTGGCCAGGGTGCACGGCAAGGGCAAGACCGCCACC
>JAFGIH010000607.1 GCA_016929985.1 Thermoleophilia bacterium
AGGCCACCGGCATGGTGGTGAGCGGCTTCCTGGTGGAGGTGGCCAAGGTCACCGACCAGGAGATGGCCGGCTGGCGCCGGGACCACCCCGAGGCTTTCGAACGAGACCACGACGCCGCGACAGGGGTGTCCCTGTCCGGGTGGCTGCGGATCTAGCATGGCCGCAAGAGGACGTGAATGCATAGCAGGTCTGGACCGCGTGACTCTTTGCGCGTTGCCGACGCCCCTCGTCGAAGCTGAGAGATTGCGTGAGTGTCTGCAGGGGCCCCGGCTGTTCATCAAGCGCGATGATCTGACCGGACTGGCCGCCGGCGGGAACAAGGCGCGCGCGTGCGAGTTCGTCCTTGCTGAGGCGCGGGCTTCCGGAAGCGACACGCTGATCGCCGTCGGCCCGCAGCACTCCAACCAGCTCTGCGCTTTGGCGGCAGCCGCGAAGAGATGCGGCATGCGCGCCATAGTGCTTCTTCTGAAGGGAGACAACAGGGCGCGGGGCAACCTTCTTCTGTTGCGACTGCTGGGGGCCGAGGTGCGGTTCACCGGCGTCGACATCGCGGACATCGACGAAGCGCATGCACAGATGGAGCATCTTGCCGGCCGGCTGCGGAGCGGGGGGGCGACGCCCTACCAGGTGAGATACGACGCGCTGCCCGTAGTCGGAACGGCGGGCTACGTGTTGCTGATGGGCGAGATCCTCGACCAATTGGGTGCTCGGTGCACCGGCACATGCCACGTCTTCGCCGGCAGCGGCTCAGGTTCCACCCAGGCAGGTCTCATCGTGGGCAACAGGCTCTTGGGTGGCGGCTGCAAGGTATACGGTGTGATCCTCGACGAGCGCCGCGACCAAGAGGCGCAGGAACGCAGCGTGCTGGCGGGAGCGGAAGCGGCCTCAACTCTTTTCGAGACCGGTCTCTCGTTCGGACCTCATGATGTGGAGTGCATCCCAGGCTATGCCCGCGACGACGCGGCGGCTCGAGATAGGACTCTCGAGGTCAGGAAGTTGGTGGCACGAAGCGAGGCCGTGCTCCTCGACCCCATCTATACCGGTAAAGTGATGGCGGCCCTCATCGACCAGGTCCGCTCCGGCCGGATACCCCGGGAGGATACCGTCGTCTTCTATCACTCGGGAGGCATCCCGGCGGTCTTCAGCCATCGCAGCGTCGAGTCTTTGTAGCCCAGCCTTTGTGGAACGACATCGAGCCAGGAGCCGGCAACTATGACACAGTGGGCGTATCTCAGGGGTAGGTTCATCCCCCTGGAAGAGGCGAACGTGAACATACTGACGAACTCGTTCCAGTATGGGGCGTCGGCGTTCGAGGGCATCCGGGGCAACTGGAACGAAGAAGAAAAGCAGATATACCTTTTCCGCGTCCGCGAGCACTACCGGCGCTTGCATGACAACTGCAGGGTGTTGATGACCGAGATCCCGCCGGTCGACCGGCTCTGTGAGATCACCAGGGAGCTCATCCGCCGCAGTGAGTACAAAGAGGATGTCTACATCCGGCCGCTCGCTTACAAGAGCTCCGAGATGATCGGCACCAGGTTGCACGACCTGGATTCGGACTTCTGCGCCGCGGTCTTCCCTATGGGGCCTCTGCTGGCCTCGGAGCACTGCCGGGCGGGGGTCTCGTCATGGCGACGCCTCACGGGCAACTGCGGAGTGCCGGCCGGCAAGATCTCCGGGCAGTATGTGAACGGCGCCTACGCGAAAACGGAGGCCATCAAGAACGGTTTTGACGAGGCCGTCTTGCTGAACGAAGCCGGGTACGTGGCGGAAGCGTGCACCGAGAACATCTTCCTGGTCAAAGACGGGCGTCTGCTGACGCCGGCCGTGAGCGAGAACATCCTGCCGGGCATCACCCGCGCCTCGGTGATAGAGATCGCGAGCAACGAGCTGGGCATGGAGACGGTGGAGAGACGCATCGAGAGACATGAGCTCTATACCGCCGACGAGTGTTTTCTCACCGGGACGGCTGCCCATGTCAATCCGGTGGTCGAGATAGACCACAGGGCTGTGGGCGACGGGGAGATCGGTCCCGTCACCAAGCGGTTGCAGGGGTTGTACCAGGACATACGACGAGGCGGGAACAAGGCCTACAGCCATTGGTGCATGCCGGTATGAGCTTACTTTCCCTACTGCGGCAACGCGAGGCCGACGGCGACCCGGTACGCGTGGGCGTGATCGGCGCCGGCACCTTCAGCACGGCTTTTCTCAACCAGGCCCGGCAGACCCCCGGCATGCGGGTGGCCTGCATCGCCGATATCTACCCGCAGAAGGCCCACGGCGCCTGTCTCGCGACCGGATGGCCGGCCGCCGCGCTGGCCGGGGCTGCGTCGCCGGGCGCCGTGAACGACCTCGTGGCCGACGGCAAGGTCGCCATCGTGGACGACGCCGACCATCTGCTGAACGCCGACCTGGACGTGGTGGTGGAGTGTACCGGCCTGACCGGTCCGGGGGCCTATCACGCCTGGACCGCCCTGGACACCGGCAAGCACGTAGTGATGGTCAACGTCGAGACCGATGTGCTGGTGGGCCATGTGCTTCAGCAGAAGGCGGCCAGTCAGGGGTTGGTCTACTCGATGGCCTACGGCGATCAACCGGCCATCATCAGCGAGATGGTCGACTGGGCTCGCTCCGCCGGTTTCGAGGTCGTCTGCGCCGGCAAGGGCACGCGTTTTCAACCCGAGTATCGCTACTCCACGCCCGACACGGTCTGGGAACACATGGGCTTCACCCCCCAGCAGGTGGAGGCCGGTGGTTACAGCGCCCAGATGTACAACTCCTTCTTGGACACGACCAAGTCTGCCATCGAGGCGTGTGCGGTGTGCAACGCGAACGAGCTGCTCCCGCAGGCCTGCGGGCTGCAGTTCCCGGCCATCGGTCCGGAGGCGCTGCCCACCGTGCTCAAGCCCGCGGCCGCTGGAGGCATCCTGCAACACTCCGGCACCGTGGAGATCGTGGCCAGCGAGAACCGCGACGGCACTCCCATCGAGAACAACCTACGGTGGGGGGTCTTTGTCGTCTTCAGGGCGGCAACGCCACTGGTGCGGCGGTTCTTCCAGATGCACGACTTCCTGTGCGACCCGAGTGCTGAGTACGGCGCCTTCTACCGGCCTTTTCACATGATCGGGTTCGAACTCGGCATCAGCGTCGCCTCGGCGGCGCTGCGCGGAGAGCCCACCGGTTGCACCGTCAGCTTCACGGCGGATGTGGCGGCCACGGCCAAGAAGGACCTCAAGCCCGGAGAGACACTCGACGGGGAGGGCGGTCACACGGTCTTCGGCGGCCTGGTGCGGGCCCGCGAGAGCGTTTCGAACCGCTGCTTGCCCATCGGTCTGGCGCACGGCGTGCGGGTGGTCAAGCCGGTCGCCAAGGACAGCATCGTGACCTACGACGACGTGGTGGTCGACGAGTCGTCCTTCGTCTGCCGGCTGCGCCGGCAGCAGGAAAGCCAACTACTCGGCAGTCCGGATCGCAACAACTGAAGGAGCGCTGCGATGAGCAATCCCCCCCTTGGATTCGTGGGCCTGGGCGTCATGGGCCTGCCGATGGCCCAGAACCTGTCACAGGCGGGCTACCCCGTGACCGTTTTCGATATCGATCCGGCCGCGGTCCAAAGGGCGGTCGACACGATCGCCGGGGTCAAAGCGGCGCAGTCGCCCGCGGAAGTGGCCCGGGCCTCCGAGATGGTGGTGACCATGCTGCCCTCCGGCCGCTATGTGCGGGAGGTGGCCTTTGGGGAAGACGGCTTGATCCACGGGTTCCGCGACGGGGCGCTTCTGCTGGACACCTCTTCTTCGGAGCCCTGGCTCACCCTCGAGACGGCTGAGAAGCTGGCCGGCGCCGGCGTGGCCATGGTGGACGCGCCGGTCTCGGGCGCCCTGATCGGCGCCCAGACCGGAGAGCTGGTCTTCATGGTGGGAGCTGAGCCCGCCGCCCTCGACCGGGTGATGCCGCTCTTCGAGGTCATGGGCAAGCAGGTGTTCCACCTGGGGGGTATCGGGGCCGGGCACACCATGAAATGCCTCAACAACATGATCACGGCCATGACCTTCATGGCCACGACGGAAGGGCTCGCCATCGGCACGAAGCTGGGGCTCGATCCCAACGTGATGACCGACGTTCTGAACGTCTCGACCGGCGGATCCTGGATCAGCCAGACGCAGATGAAGCAGCGCATCACCAGTCGCAAGTTCGACGACGCCTTCAAGCTGGAGCTGATGGTCAAGGACATCGGCATCGCCATGCGCATGGCGGGCGACCAGGCGATCCCCGCTCCGTTGTGCGGCACCGGTCTGCAGTTGTGGCGGGCCGCCGCCCACCGTGCCGGCAAGGGCGCGAGCATCAGCGAGATGGTGCGCTGGGTGGAGGAGATGACCGGCATCACCATCACGGCCGGATAGCGTGGGGGTCATCGAAAGAAGAGAGGAGCGCTTCCATGGGTGACATCGGTTCCGTCCCAGCCTTCGACTTCCCGACGAGTTGGCGGCATGGCCGGGGGCTCGCGGGCCGCACCGGTGAGGTGCTGAGCCGGCTCGGCTGTCACCACCCGTTGGTGTTGACCGACCAGCTCCTGCTTTCCCTGGGCGTGGTGGAGCCGGTGCTGGCGTCGCTCCGGGAGGCGGGTATCGGTTACACGATATGCGACGCCGTGAACTACGAGCCCACAGTGGACCTGTTCGACAGCATCGTGGCTGAAATCGCTCTGAAGAGCTTCGACGTGATCCTGGCCGTGGGCGGCGGGAGCGTGCTCGACGTGGCTAAGGGCCTGTCTGTGATCGGCTCGTTCGGCGGCCACATCCGGGACTACGCCGGCTTCGACAAGATGCCGGGGGTTCCATCGATCAAGGTGGTCACCGTGCCCACCACCTCTGGCACGGGCAGCGAGATATCAGACGGCGTAGTGCTGATCGATGAAGCACGGCAGACGAAGTTTCTCGTCATCAGTCACAAGATCTGTCCCACCGCCGCCCTGACCGACCCGCTGATGACGGTTTCCATGCCGCCGCAGATCACGGCTCGCACGGGCACGGACGCCCTCGTGCACGCCACAGAGTCTTACATATCCAAATTCGCCGGACCGGCCTCCGAGCTTTTCGCCCTGCGGGCCATCGAACTGATCGGCCGCAATCTGGCCGCGGCCTGCGATAACGGCCAGGATCTCGATTTGCGCGAAAAGATGCAGATCGGCGCCACCATGGCCATGACCGGCGCCATGAATTCCAAGGCCGGTCTGTGTCACGCCCTGGCCATGCCGCTGTGCGCGCTGTACCACATGCCCCACGGGCAGGCCGTCGGCATGGCGCTGCCGGTGGTGCTCGCCTACAACGCTCCGGCGGTGGGGGACAAGATCGACCGCGTGTTCCAGGCCATGGGATTCGCGGATGACGGCTTCGCCCGGCTGGAGGCCCTCTTGGCGCAGATAGGCGTCTCGGCCCGCCTGGCCGATTTCGGCTTCCAAGAGAGCCACATGCCGACGATCGTGCAGGAGACCTTGAACAGCGCTCAGTGTCCGCCCAACCCCCGCGACCCCACCTCCGAGGACATCGCGGCCATCGTGCGCCACATGGTCTAGCGAGCCGTGCTTACAGACGCCATCCTTTGCCACCGGGACGACACGGTGGCTACGGCCGTCAGAGACCTGGCGCCCGGGGAGCGCATCCGGGTGACCGGCAGCGGGGACAGCAGTAGGGATGGCATGACGGTAGAGCTTCGAGATCCCCTGCCCCTTGGGCACAAGTTCGCGCTTCGCGATATCAGCGTCGGAGAAGAGGTCATCAAGTACGGGGAGAAGATCGGCCGGGCGACTGCGGCCATCCGGCAGGGCGAGCACGTGCACCTTCACAATGTGGAGGGGCTACGCGGCAGAGGCGACCTGCGATGACGTTCTTGGGGTATCTCCGGTCGGACGGGCGGGCCGGCACGCGCAACCATGTGCTGATCTTCCCCACGGTGATCTGCGCCACGGCCGTGGCGCAGATGATACAGAGGGTGGTGCCCGGCACGGTCACCGTCGACCACCCCCATGGCTGCGGGCACATGGGCGAGGAGAAGGACTTGATCGTCCGGGCCATGGCCGGCGTCTGTGGCCACCCGAACGTGGGTGGGGTCCTGCTCGTCGGGCTGGGCTGCGAGCTCCTCACTCCCGAGGTGATCTTCGCCGCCATGCCACCGGGACAGCGCTGCGAGATGCTGAGTATCCAGGCCGAGGGCGGCACGGGGGGCGCCGTACAGAAAGGCACGGAGCTGGCGGCCCGGTTGGCGGCCAAAGTGGCTGATGATCACCGCGTGCCCCTCGATATCTCGAACCTGATCGTCGGCACCAACTGCGGCGGCTCTGACACTCTCTCGGGTCTGACCGCCAACCCAGTTGTGGGCGCCGCCGCGGATCGGCTGGTGGCAAGCGGTGGCACGGTCATCCTGTCGGAGACCCCGGAGCTGATCGGTGCGGAGCAGGTGCTCGCGCGACGTGCCGTGAATGACGAGGTGAGGCGGCGGATCTACGAGATCACCGTCGCCACCGAACAACTGGCGCTGAAGGCCGGGGTCGATATCCGCAATTCGGAGCCCTCGCCGGGGAACAAGGCGGGAGGCCTGACGACCTTGGAGGAGAAGTCGCTGGGAGCGATCCTCAAGGGCGGCGCTTCTCCCATCCGGCAGGTGGTCGGCTATGCGGAGCGCCCCACCGAGGCAGGGCTCGTTATCATGGACAGCCCGGCTCATGACGCCGTCTGCAATACCGGCATGATCGCCGGCGGAGCACAACTCATACTGTTCACCACGGGCCGCGGGACGCCCCTCGGCGCGCCCACCGTTCCCGTGGTCAAGATCTCCTCTAACAGCGGCCTGTACCGGCGTATGGCCGACAACCTCGACATGAACGCCGGGACCATACTGGAAGGCGCCGCGACGGTGGACGAGTTGGGTGAGAGTCTGTTCGAGGAGATCATCGCTGTGGCTTCCGGCCGACTCACCAGAGCGGAGATCCTTGGCCACAACGAGTTCGCTATCCACTCTCTAGGTCTCAATGTGTGAGGGAGGCAGAACATGAGGATCGCACGAGCCACATCCACCGCCCTTTCGATCCCTCTGGAAAGACCGTTGTATGTGGGCAACAAGATGCATCTCTTCTCGCGCTTCAATCCCGTGGTCGTACAACTCACGACCGACGAAGGTATCGAGGGGTTCGGGATCGCGTTCGCCGAAGAAGACAAGCGGGTCAGAACGCTTAAGACGGCGATCGACGAAGTATGCGAGGTGATGATCGGACAGGAGGTCTTCCGTGGCGAGGAGGCCTGGGGGAAGCTGTTCGAAGCCACGGGTCACATGGGACACCGTGGGTACGGCATCTATGCACTCTCCGCCATCGACAGTGCGCTGTGGGTCATCCGGGCCAAGGCTCTGGGGATGCCCTTGTCCCGCCTCCTGGGAGGCTATCGAGACAGCGTCCCGGCGTACGCCAGCCATAAGCTGTTTCGCAACTGGAGCCTGGACGAGCTCCAGGAGGATGCGGCGTCGCTCGTTGCCCGGGGCTTCCGCTGCGTCAAGATGAACATGGGGGACAAGCCTCTGCGCGACGAGGTAGAGCGGTTCGTGGCTGTTCGCGAGGCGGTGGGCGACGACATCGAGATAATGATCGACGCGAACTGGTCATGGACCGTGCCCGAGGCTATCGCGATGGGGAGGGCGCTCGAGCCCTATGACGTGAGATGGCTCGAAGATCCGGTGGCGACCGACGAACCAGAAGACCTGGTTCGAGTGGGGCGCGCTCTCAGTATCCCCATCGCCGCCGGGGAGACGTTCTGCACCAAGTACGAGTTTCGAGCACTGCTGGAGAAGCGGGCCGCGGACGTTCTCATCGTCGATCTGCAGAGGGTGGGTGGAGTAACGGAGTGGATGAAGGTGGCCGCGCTGGCGCAGGCCTGGAAGGTTCCGGTGGCAAGCCACCTCTTCGACGAGTTCTCCCTGCACCTGGTGGCGGCCGTCCCCAACGGGTCGATGGTGGAGTACATGCCCTGGTGGGATGTCATCTACCAAGAGCCGCCCACGGTCGAGGACGGCCACATGACCATCCCCGACAAACCGGGCCTGGGATTCGAACTCGATGCCGGGCTCATGGAGCGGTACAGGATGTAGCCGGCGCGCCGGTCTACGCGGCTGCAACGACCGGCAGGATCACACCTCCCGACGGCACCACATGCACCCGGGCCGTGGGATGCCGTTGCTGGGCCATGACCATGGCCTCCTCGATGGTCGGGGCGAAGCCGAAACCGAGCCGCTCCGCGGTGGTGCGCGGCATCTCGCGCGACACCACGATGATGTTGAAGTCGTGCTGCCCCAACAGGGCTTGGGCTACCGACATGTTGAACTCCGGGGCGCCGTCCGGCAGGATCCTCTCACTGCGGGCGAAGAGTTCCAGCACCGCCGGTCTGATGCGCCCGGCGTGCGCGGTGCGGAAGCGCTCACAGCCGGCCACGTAGCTCTCCGCCAGCGGCACGCTGTAGTCGCAGGCCAGGATGACCGTCCCGCCCTCGCGCGTGATCTCGGTCGCCGGAGCCAGCGGCTTCATGATCTGGGTGCCTTCCGAATACGGGAAGGCACTGATGATGGTCACGTCGGACCTGCCTGCGAACGGCATCGACAGGATCTCGCGGCACAGCTCCACGCCGGCCAGGTGCGCCTCCACCGGTGCGCCGCACACCGGCCGGTACAGCCGATCGTTGTGATCGAGCACGCTGTTGATGACGAAGTCCAAGCCGGCGGCCCGGGCCAGGGCGCTCACCTCTTCGTAGAAGGGGTTGCCTTGCAGTTGCCCGATCTTCGACCCGCCCCGAAAACTGTACTTGAGATGGTGCTCGAGGATGGCGTCGAAGTTCGCCACGGCCGGGAAGAGTATCTTCCCGCCGCCGCCGAAGCCGTTCATGGGGTGAGGGAATATGGAACCGATGCCGATCTTGAAATCCGCCTCGGCCACCCGGCGGTTGATGCGCACCACGGTGCCGCTCCGCAGACGGCCGACCGGCGCCAGGTCCGGGGCCCTGCAGTCGTGGTTGACGAACTCGTAGGTGTCCACCAGGTCTTCGCCGTAGACCCGGCGCATCTCTTCACCATCGACCGCGCGGTGTGTGCCCAGTCCGATGACGATGACGATGTGGTCCGGAGTGACTCCCGCCTCAGTGAGTTCGAGCAGCAGGGCGCGCAGCACCAGCTGCTTGGGAGAAGAACGCGAGGGGTCTTCGACGATG
>JAFGIH010000608.1 GCA_016929985.1 Thermoleophilia bacterium
AGAGCGACTCTATCCTTGAGCTTGAGGTCCATAACGCCTCCGGTCGAGGGTTTGGGGCATGCGATCCGCCCCTCTTCTAGTACGTTCCAAACTCCCTGGTTGCTTCCGCCCAGACCCGAACCATCTCTGGGTCGCTGCCCACCATCTCGCCTACGGCAGTAGACATGATGAAGCCGCCGTTCTTGCCCACCGTCTCGCACACTCTCTTTGTGTGAGCACGCACGGCATCGGCCGGTCCGGCCGCTAGGAGCGAATTGGGCATCCCCCCGACTATGCACATCGTTTCGCCCAGGACTTCTTTGACCTTGAAGATGTCGCTCGACTGGAAGTAACCCACAGTCTTCGCCTTGGGCAACTGGGCGAGGTGCTCCAGCCGCTTGTCCCAGCAACCCTCGTAAAACACTACCGGAGTGATGCCGTTGTCGACCAGGGTCTCCAGCATGCTCTTCAGTTGCGGCCAGTAGAAGATCTCAAACTGCTCGATGGACATGAACCCATCGGAGCCCCGATGCAGGGGGAGAAACGCCTTGGGCACCCCCATGGCCTTGCAGGTGTTGATGGCGAACTCCAGCTCGTAGCGCGCGATCTTCTCCTGGGCCGCGAGGAGCTTCTCCGGCTGCCTGAGGATGTCGAGGAGTATGCCGCGCATGCCCCGCAAAGCGTCCGACATCATGTCGAAGGGCGCCGTGAGGGTTGCTCCCGCCATGACCGATTCTCCGAAGCCAAGAGACACCATGCGCTGGTGATATTTCGCCATGCGCTCGTTCTGATCGGCGACAGCTTCAAGCGCTTTGGCGAAGGTCCTGAAGGCATCTCCCAGTTCGCCGGTCACAAAGCCACCCAGCCAGCCCAGGAAGTAGCTTCCGGAGATGAACTGGTTGAGAGGGGGCATGCCTTTGAAGGGTTCGAGACTCTTGAAGGCACGGGGAAGATAGGTGCGGATCACCCAGTCGGTGGGATCGTCCAAGAAGGCGTCGTACTCGTCTTCCTTCATGAACTCGTTCTCCACAAACTGGTACTGCGTATGTGGGCTCACGCCGTGCCCAGGCCACGTGGTCATACGGTCGCCCAGCAAGAGATGCGGCGTAGGATCGGCGGGTATGGGGCCACCGATGGCATCCGGTTGGAATTCGAGTGCGGCCTTCTCCAGCAGTTCCTGGCACTTGTCGGGGTCTTCGAGCAGTTCCTGCTTGGTGATGCCCCCCATGTCGGCCAGCATGTAGCTGATCGACATCATGAGTGGCACTCTGTCGGGCTGCTTCAGTTGCATCGCGTCTTGGAGGCGACGCGACCTCTCCGCTGCCAGGACCTCCGCCGTTTTGGACTCCTCGGACATACTCTCGCGCTCCTCCTTGTGCCGGTCCCGAGAGACCCGACTATCGAACACAGGGCTCCATCGTCCGCACCACGCGTCCTCGACCACGGAGCCGACGCTAGTAGCACATGCTAGTAGTGTGCACTACTCTAGGCCCCAAGGGCCTCGATGTAAAGTGTTCTTGGAAGATCCGCTCGACTCGATGCGGCTGTCATAGCTCGACAGCCTTCCGGAAAGTGGTTACTCGTCCTGGGTACCCAAGAGGTCGTGGCCGTCTTTCGGTTCGTCTCTTCCCGGTCCGACCGCTATGCCGTCGATGATGGTGCCAAAGAGCCGTGTGGAGAACCCGGTCAGCAGCACATCCTCCAAGCCATACAGACGGGCCATGGCCTCGAGCCAGTAGACGGACATGATGCGCCACGCATGCTCCTCGGAATCGATATCCTGGCGGACACAACCCTGCGCCTTTCCTTCATCCAAGATCCCGGCGAGATGCTCCGCCTCGTTGATCATGTGATCTCTCAGATGCCTGCGAAGCCCGTCGGTAGGCGGTGCCACGACCAATTCGTGGAGGTAATAGGACACATCGGTCGTCTGGATACCGGCGGTATGGCTGTCCGAGACTTTCCTCAGATAGTCCATGGCGTCCGACGACTCGAAAGCCTCCAGCTCGTCTCGCCTCTGCTGCCAGACCTTGTCGGCAGCCGCAAGAAGCATGGCTCTTCTGTCCCGGAAGATCCGGTAGATGGTCGGCTCCGACACACCCACCGCCGCGGCGATGCGCGCCGTGGTCGTACCCTGCACACCGTACTTGGCTATCAGCACCAGCACGGCGTCCACGATCCGCTGCTGTTTCTCCTCCATGGACATGCGCTTCCACCGCGTGGAGAGCGGTTCGCGGGCACGGCCTTTCGCAGCGGGCTTGGCATCGGTCTTCATGCGTGTAGCTAATCACAACCTGCTTGCGTTTGCTAGTAGCGTGTGCTAGTAGTGAACGCTACTAGGGCTCACTAATCGCAGGCGGGGGACCCACCATACTCAGACGCACCCCACGAACCCGCCGTCGGTGTGGTGCCGTTGCAGATGTAGGAAGGAGGTCCTGGCGGAGCGGAACCGGATTCAGTCTTGATGTGACGATAGTAGGCTGTTGAAACCAGCTCAGAGGAGTGGGGGTCACTTGATGAAGAAGCTGTTAATCCTAGGGGTTTGTCTCGTTCTCGCATTGTCCGTCTTCGCCGTAGGTTGTGGCGACGAAGAGACCACGGACACCACCGCAGCACCTACCACCGCAGCACCTACCACCGCGACGACTGCAGCGCCGACCGAGACGACTGCGGCACCTACTGAAACGACAGCAGCACCGAGCACCGGCGCCTCCCGCGACCCGATCGAAGGCGTTGAGCCTCTCGAACTGTCGCTGGTGGGCTTCCTGCCCGACATCCCGCCGGGCTCTGACTGGCACAATGACTTCATCAACAAGATCGAAGAGTATTCGATGGGCCAGATGACCGTCAGGTTCGGCGGACCTGAGGCCATCCCGGCCGCGGACGCGCCGGCAGCCTGCCAGCGCGGCACCGTCGACATCGTGAGTATCATGAGCGCCTATGCGGACGCCATGGTACCGTGCAGCAGCACCATCGGCCGCGCCGAGTACAACCCGATGCAACTGCGCGCGGGCAACCCGGCCTTCACGTACTACGTGGATGAGTTCGCCAAGAACGGCATGAAATACCTGGGAGCTTCGGTGTCCTCCGAAGCCCACGTACAGACCGTGTTCTACCTTGGCAAGGAAATCAACACGCTGGCCGACATCAAGGGCCTGAAGATCGCCGCCACCGGTGGATCGAACAAGGCGTTCATCGAGAGCGTCGGCGCGACCTGCATCCCCATCGACTTCGTCGACTACTTCACGGCCATGGAGCGCGGCACGGTCGACGGCTACAACATCGGTATCCCCGGCATCCAGGACTTCAGCCTAACCCCGGTCACGAAGGCCATGCTCAACGAGCCCTTCAGCTCGTGCGGCGGCATGATGCTGATGAACATGGACAAGTGGAACAGCCTGACCGAGAAGCAGAAGGCCGTTATCACCCAGGCCATGATCAACACTGAGATCGACGGCGCAGCCTTGTTCACGAGGACTGTGGAGAAGGTCGTTGCCGACAACGAGGCCGCCGGTGTGAAGATCCTTACGCTCTCTCCCGAAGAATCCAAGGCCTTCTACGTCTCATACCGCGACGCCATGTGGGCTGAAGACATCGCCAGATGGCCGGATGTCGCCCCGCAGCTCAAGGAATGGCTTGTCGATCCCACCTTCCATCGGGCCAACTAGCCGCTGGAACCCGCGGTCTTCTGATGAGCCGCGGTGACGCAGATCGAACGGGGCGGAACGGCCGGTCCGGCCGTTCCGCCCGACACTCACCACAAAGTCACCGGGGGAAGAGCAGATATGCACTTTCTAGGCAAACTGGACCGGGCGTTCGACAAGCTCATGAACGTCATGCTCCTCCTGTCCGGCATCTTGGTCATCGTGGATACGGTGGCGGTCGCTCAAGACGTCATCGTCAGAAAGACCTTTGACTGGACTTGGGCTCCTCTGTATGAGCTGCTCCAGTACAGCCTGGTCTGGGTCACCTTCTTAGGCTGCGTCGCGATCTACCGCGATCACGGCCACGTCAAGATGGACTCCATGGTGGCCATGCTGCCCAAGAGGGCCGGATATCTCATCAACTTCATCACTTCGTGCGCGGTCGCTCTGTTGTGCGTCCTGATGCTCTTCCTGACGGCCCGTCTGACCCTTCACGACGCTCAGACGCACTTCGTCCTGGCGAGCGTCCTCAACCCCGTCAAGTGGCCTATTGAAATCATCATCCCGATCGCGTTCTTGATGCTGTTCGTCCAATCAATCAGGCACGGTGTGACCTACTTCAGGGCGTTCCGGTCCGGCGAGCCCCTAGAGGCCGACAAACCGGCAGAGCCTGCCGAGCCCGCGGCGTAGCGGAGGAATTGTCTTGGAATGGTTTGAAGCCTTAGCGGTGATGTTCGGCTGCCTGATCGCCATCATGCTCACGGGCATGCCGATCTCCTTCGCCTTCATGTTCACCTGTGTCATGGGAGCCTCGTTGTTCTGGGGAGGCTGGGTGGGGCTCGACCAGCTCGCGATGAGTTTCTTCAGCTCGGTGGCCAGCTACACCCTCCTGCCGATCCCTCTCTTCGTCCTCATGGGAGATGTCATCTTTTCCTCGGGGACCGGCACTGCCATCGTGGGAGCAGTGGACAAACTACTTGGAAAGCTGCCCGGGCGTCTGAGCCTGCTCTCAATCGGGTCGGGCGTATTGCTCGGTACCATGATCGGCATCAGCGGCGGGTCAATCGGCATCTTGGGGCGGGTGCTCGTACCAGAGATGCTCGCGCGTGGGTACAAACCTGAGATGGTGTATGGCCCTATCGTCTCCAGCGGGGCCCTTGCTATCTTGATCCCGCCCAGCGCCATGGCTGTGTTCTTGGGAGCCATAGGCCAGGTATCGGTGGGCAAGTTGCTCATGGGCATCATCGTACCCGGTCTGCTACTGGCGGTATTGTTTGCCGCCTACATCATCATCCGCTGCAAGATCAATCCTTCATTGGCGCCGACCTACGACGTCGAGAAGGTGCCGACCAGGGAGAAGATCAAGTCCTTCGTGTACTACATCCTCCCCATCGGGATCGTCATCGTCGCCGTCATCGGTAGTGTGTTCCTGGGCATCGCGACCCCCAGCGAGAGCGCGGCCCTGGGCGTGATCGCCTGCATCATCCTGGCGGCCCTCTACCGCAAGCTGACGTGGAGGATGCTGTTCCAATCGGGCATGAGCTGCGTGCGGGTGACCGTGATGGTGTTCTTCATCGTGGTGGGCTCCATCAGCTTCAGCCGCATCCTGGCCACCACAGGCGCCATCACCGAATTAGTGGACCTGACCACAGGACTGGACATCAACCCCATATGGATCATCATCCTCACCCAGATCATCCTCATTTTCTGCGGGATGTTCATGGACCCGGCCAGCATCGTCATGATCACTGCTCCTATCTTCTTCCCGCTGGCTCAGGCGTTGGGATACGACCTGATCTGGTTCGGAGTCATCTCGCTGCTCAATATCCAGTTGGGTCTGATATCGCCGCCGTTCGGGCTGGACGTCTACACCATGAAAGCGGTCGCCCCGAAGGATGTGTCCTTGGGCACCGTTTTCCGCTCGTCCATGCCCTACCTGGGCCTTGGACTCTTGCTTATGGTGCTGATGTTGTTCATTCCTCAGATAGCCACCTGGCTACCGAGTGTGACCGGCAAATGATGAGCGGGCAGAACATACCCATGGGGGGGGGGTTGATCGTGAGTAGATGCGCATAGCTCAGTAAGGAGGATCGTCGTGGGTTTCGGTGCAATGGAGAAAATCCTCTGGGTGGACCTTTCCACCGGGGAAACGAAGGTAGAACGGCTGGACGAGAAGACCGCCCGCATGTACTACGGGGGGTATGGGCTGGGAGCGAGGGTCCTGTTCGACCGGCAGAAGTCGGGCGTCGACCCACTCGGACCCGAGGCCACGCTCGGTTTCGTGACCGGGCTCATGACCGGTACCGACGGTGTCGGAGGCTCGAGATACACCGTCGTCGGCAAGTCGCCCCTGACGGGCGGTTGGGGTGACGCCAACTCGGGCGGAGATTTTGGGCCCTACCTGAAGTTCGCCGGCTACGACGCTGTGTTCTTCACAGGCATCTCCGAGAAGCCCGTGTATCTCTACATCAACAACGGCGTCGCCGAGATCAGAGACGCGGCATCCATCTGG
>JAFGIH010000609.1 GCA_016929985.1 Thermoleophilia bacterium
ACGGCATGCTCGCCCACCATGAGCTCGGGGTAGTACTTGCCCATGATCTTCTCGCCGCGGGCGTTCTCCAGATACAAGTAGAAGTGGATGCCCATGAGCTCTTTACCGAGCAGCTTGATGCCCCACACGTACATGCTGTTGAACTCGGCGTTGGTGAGTTGCGCCCCGGCCCGGTAGCCCATGGCCGGCCCCTCGCCGAGCACCGAGCTGTAGGTCTTCTCGTGCTGATAACCGCAGTTGCCGGTGGCCACGATGGTGGCCTTGGCGTTGAACTCGTAGATGCGGCCATCGACGAGGCCGAACCCCACAGCGCCTACCACCTGGTCGCCGTTCTTGAGTAGGTCGATGGCGAAGATCTTGTCCATCATCCGTACGCCGCGAGCCTTGGCCGTACGCCTGAGCGACTCGAGCGACTTGGGCGCGTCGAAGAGGGTCACGTGGATATTGGGCCCCCACGTGAGGACCTCGATGTCGCCGTTCTTGCGCAGGAACTTCAGACCCAGATCGGCCAGGTCCATGGTGGTGGGGTGCATCGCCTTGCCGAAGGCGAAGGTCCAGTCCTGGTTGTTGAAGAAATGGCTGTCCCGGGTGACCTTCTCTGCCCACGTGTCGGCGTACGAGGGGTAGACGTAGGCTAGGATCCCGCCGCCGATGGGCACTTGGCCGCTGTATCCGATGCCGCACTTGTCGATCATCAAAACGTCCGCCCCGGCTTCTCTGGCCTTCAGGGCGGCGCACATGCCGGCGCCCCCGGCGCCGAGCACGAGCACGTCGGTGGTGAGTGTGATGCGCGGAATACCCGTATCGCTCATTCCACCCTCCTCTAGTACGGCGACACGAGTTCGCCACGGGCGCGCTCGGGTGAGATGTCGAAGCAGCCCTCAGGGCAGAACGACTCGCAGCCCCAACAGGCGATGCAATCCAAGGGGTATTGCACCACTGCCTTGCCCTCTTCCTCATCCATACGGATCACGTCCATGGGACAGGCGGCCACACAGTTGCCGCAGCCTGTGCACTTGTCCCGGTCGAAGTTGCGTATCGCCATGCTCGTGACTCCTCTAGAAGGTAGCGAGTCGGATCCACTGCCCGACCATGTAACTGCAGACGTCGGAGGCTAGAAAGGCCACCGCCGGCGCGACATCCTGAGGCGTGCACAGCCTGTGCAGCGCCGACATGCGCCGGAACCCTTCCTTGTGCTCTTCGGTGGTGGTGACGTTCAGCCCGGTCTCGCCCAGACCAGGCGTTATGCCGTTCACGATGATGCCAAGAGGCGCCACTTCGACCGCCAGTGAATGGGTGAAGGCCTCCACCCCTGCTTTGGCCGCCCCGTACGTGGACACGGTCGGGAGACCCTGCCCGCCTGACGTGTTGACGATGCGCCCGTATTTCTGCTCGGTCATGTAGGGCAGTACGGCCTGCGCGACGTTCATCTGGCCGTAGAGATTGATGCCTATGTCGAGATCCCAGTCGGCCTTGGTCTTCATTGCGAAGGGCTTGTCGGCGCTGCTCCGGCCGGCGTTGTTCACGAGGATGTCTATCTGGCCGAACTCGTCGACGGCCTTCTTCACCATAGCGTCCACCTCGGCACGATCGGTGACGTCCATCCTCACCGCGAGCGCCCGGCGGCCGAGTTTCTCCACCAGCGCCGCGGTCTCCTGCGCCCCGGGCAGATCGACGTCGGCGCTGACCACATGGCAACCTTCCTCGGCCAGCTGGAGGGCGATGGCCCTGCCGAAACCGATGGGGCTGCCGCTCCCTGTGACGAACGCGACTTTGTCTTGCAGCTTGAGGTCCACTCTGCCTCCCGCTAGTACGTTCCGAATTCCCTGGTGGCTTCCGCCCAGACCTTCACCATCTCGGGGTCGCTTCCGACCATCTCGCCCACGGAGGTGGACATGATGAAACCGCCACCCTTGCCCACGCGCTCGCACACCTCTTTGGTGCGGGCGCGCACCTCTTCCGCAGGTCCGGCCACCAGCAGAGAGTTGGGCATGCCTCCCATGATGCACATCGTATCGCCGAGCACCTCTTTGACCTTGAAGATGTCGCTCGCTTGGAAGTAGCCCACGGTCTTGCCCTTGGGAAGCTGGGCGAGGTGTTCCAGGCGCTTGTCCCAGCAGCCCTCGTAGAACACCACTGGGGTGATGCCATTCTCCACCAGCGTCTCCAATATGCTCTTGAGCTGCGGCCAGTAGAAGGTCTCGAACTGGCTGATGGACATGAACCCATCGGAGCCTCGGTGCAACGGCAAAAAGGCTTTGGGCACGCCCATGGCCTTGGAGGCGTTGATGGCGAACTCCAGCTCGTAGCGCGCGATCTTCTCCTGGGCAGCAAGGAGCTTCTCCGGCTGCCTGAGGATGTCGAGGAGGATGCCGCGCATGCCCCGCAGGGCATCCGACATCATGTCGAAGGGCGCCGTGAGGACCGCGCCTGCCATGACAGACTCGCCGAAACCGATGGCCGCCATCCGCTGCATGTTCTTCATCGCCCGCTCGTTGCCGTCGACCACGGCCTGGAGGGCCTTGGCGAAGGTCCTGAAAGCATCCCCCAGTTCCCCGGTCACGAAGCCCCCCAACCAACCCAGGAAGTAACTCCCGGAGATGAACTGGTTGAGCGGAGGCATCGTCTTGAACGGCTCGAGGGCCTTGAAGGCCCGAGGGAGGTACGTGCGGATGACCCAGTCAGTGGGGTCGTCGAGGAAGGCGTCATACTCGTCTTCCTTCATGAACTCGCTCTCCACGAACTGGTACTGGGTGTGTGCGCTCACGCCATGTCCGGGCCAAGTGGTCATGCGGTCGCCCAGTATCAGGTGGGGGGTGGGATCCCCCGGCAGGGGGCCAGCGATGGCATCCGGCTGGAACTCGAGCGCGGCCTGCTCCAGAAGTTCCTGGCACTTGTCCGGATTCTCAAGCAACTCTTGTTTTGTGATGCCCCCCAGCTCGGCCAGCATATAGCTGATCGACATCGACAGTGGGACCCTATCTGGCTGCCTCAGCGCCATCGCGTCCTGGATACGCCGTGCTCTCTCCGCCCCCAGAACCTCCGGTGTCTTGGTCGTATCCATGGCTACCTCCTAGGCCCCAATCCGTTGTATGGAGAAGGACGCCGCCCCCTGGGCATCCCTTCGATCGCTCAATAGCCGACGCTACTGCGTAGCGGGCGCTACTAGCGCTCACTACTTTAGGCCGCGCGGGCCACAAAGTAAAGTGGCCTGCGCGCCGATGTCAGTCGCGCTGAGGCGGCTGCGTCGCGATCTCGTCCAGGATGGACTCGAACACCCTGGTTGAGAGGCCGGTCATTACTACGTCTTCCAGACCGTGCAGCCGCGCGTTGGCCTCCATCCAGTGTACGGACATGATCCGCCAAGCCGTCTCCCAGGAGTCGACGTCGGCGCGGATGCAGCCTTGGGCCTTGCCCTCGTCGACGATGTCGGCGAAGTGCTTCGCTTCGCTGAGCTGCTGCTCCCTCAGATGCTCGCGGAGCCCATCCGTAGGAGCGGCGACTGCGAGCTCGCTCAAGTAGCGGACGACCCTGGTCTTCTGGATCCCCTGGGTATGATGCTCGGAGATCTTCCGCAGACGGTCCATGGCATCCACCGACTCGAAGGTCTCGAGCTCGTCGCGTCTCTGCTGCCAGACCTTATCGGCCGCGGCGAGGAGCATCTCTTTTCTGCTGGAGAACGTCCGGTAGATAGTCGGTTCCGACACCCCGACCGCGGCCGCGATCCGCGCCGTGGTAGTACCCAGCACCCCATACTTGGCGACGAGCGAGAGCACGGCGTCGATGATGCGCCGTTGCTTCTCCGCCACCGTCATGCGCTTCCAGCGCGAGGACATCGGCTCACGGGTACGTTGCTTCACTGGGGTCGTCACAGAGTCAACTCCGATCGGCCTCTCCCCACCACTGGGCTCCGGGGCAATCGCGGCTCGGCCTCTCGACATCTACCTCCTAGGAAAGCACACACAACTTGCGTTTGCTAGTAGCGTGTGCTAGTAGTGCACACTAGTAGGGGGCGCTATTCGAGGGCAGGGACACGTCGAGTTTCCAGGTCGTGGTCACACGACCCGCTCGAATCATTGACTTCACCACAGGGCTCGCTGCTACTATGGAGCCGTTCCCTAAGCAGGAAGGAGGTCCGGGTAGCGGAATCAGATTCGGCTCTGACGTGATGATAATGGCTGTTGACTCCAGTTGGTAAGAGGATCGGGGGAATCTCAGTAATGAAGAGACTGGTTGTTGTTTGCTTCTGCCTCATCTTGGCAGTGTCTTTCCTAGCCGCAGCCTGCGGTGACGACGAGACCGAGACCACCGCGGCGCCGGCTACCACCGCGGCGCCTGCTACCACCGCTACCACGGCGGCGCCTGCCACCACCGCTACCACGGCGGCGCCGGCCACTGAGACCACTGCTGCACCGGACACCACCGCTACCACAGCGGCGCCGGGTGCGGACGTGGTCCGCGACGTGATCCCTGACGTAGAGCCACTCGAGCTTTCGTTCGTCAGCTTCCTTCCCGACATCCCGCCGGGATCCGATTGGAACCATGACTTCATGGACAAGGTCGCCGAGTACTCCGGCGGCAAGATGACCATCAAGTTCAACGGTCCTGAGGCCTGTCCCCCGCCGGACGTGCCCGCGGCAGTGCAGCGCGGCACCTTCGACATAGGTAGCGCCCTCGCCATGTTCGGCGATTCCTTGGTGCCGCTCTGCAGCGCCATCGGCCGGGCGGAGTACAACCCCGTAGAGATGCGGACGCCCGGGACGCCTAGTAACGCCGCCTTCAAGTACTTTGACGATGGCTTCGCAGCGAAGGACATCAAGTACCTTGGCGCATCGGTCTCCTCGGAGGCTCAGGTTCAGACCGTGTTCTACTTCGGTAAGGACATCAACACCCTGGCCGACCTCAAGGGCCTGAAGATGGCTGCGGTCGGCGGCGCCAACCAGGCCTTCATAGAAGAGCTTGGCATGACCTGTATGCCGATCGACTTCAGCGACTACTTCACCTCCATGGAGCGCGGCGTGGTCGACGGCTACAACGTCGGCATCCCGGGCATCGAGGACTACGGCCTCACGCCGCTCACCAAGGTCATGCTCGACGAGCCGGTCAGCTCCTGCGGTGGCCTGATGCTCATGAACATGGAGAAGTGGAACGGTCTGACCGACAAGCAGAAGCAAGTTCTCACCCAGGCCATGATCGCTACCGAGTATGACAACCTCAAGCACTTCAACGACACTGTGGACGCGGTCAAGGGCCGCCTCGAAGCCGCCGGCGTAAAGATCCTGCATCTGTCGCCGGAGGAAGCGAAGACCTTCTATCTCGCTTACCGCGACACGATGTGGGCAGCCGACATGAAGGCCTTCCCGACCGAGGGCAAGCTACTCTATGACGCGCTTGTCAACCCCGACTTCCACAGGGCCCAATAGATACTAGACCCGCGGGATATCGCAGGCGTAGAGCGGCCGGCCGGCCG
>JAFGIH010000610.1 GCA_016929985.1 Thermoleophilia bacterium
AGAGCGGTCGAGGCCGGAGCGAACTGGGTGGTGACCGGATCGGCCCTCTTCGGGGCGGAGGATGTGGCTGCCGAGGCTCGGATACTACAGGGTCTGATGACGGATGGCCGCTCCGTGTGATAGATTCATGTTCGCACCGCGTTGGTGCGCTTGATGCAAAGGTCTTCGGGGTCGGGTGAGATTCCCTACCGGCGGTAAGAGCCCGCGAGCCCTACTGGGCAGACCAGGTGGAATCCCTGGGCCGACAGTGACAGTCTGGAAGAGAGAAGGCCGCAACGGGAACGACCGATCCCGTTCGCCTACGACCCCTGGACCGGCCAGTCCAAGGGGTGACTGTGTCTTTGGACGAGAATGACAAGCGATATCTCGAACGCGCTCTCGACCTGGCGGAGAACGGTCGCGGGTGCACGAGTCCCAACCCCATGGTCGGAGCCGTCATCGTTCGCGGCGGCGAGATCATCGGGGAGGGCTGGCACGTGGGGCCGGGGAACGACCACGCGGAGGTCGCCGCCGTCCGGGACGCTGTACGTAGGGCAGGTCTGGGGGGCGTCGATATGCCGACGCCTGCCGTCGCAGCGGCTGCGCGGCCGGTGTGTGCAGGCACCACCATGTATGTGAGCTTGGAGCCCTGTTGCACCTACGGACGCACGCCCCCCTGTACGGCGGCGCTGCTGGCCGGAGGCTTTGCCCGAGTAGTGGCGGCGGCTCTCGATCCTACGCCGCAGGTGAACGGCAATGGAGTCAAAGCACTGCGTGACGGCGGCGCGCAGGTGGATATCGCCGACGGACCCCTAGCCCACCGAGCCATGCGGCAGAACAATGGCGCGCGCAAGGCCATCAGCACCGGCCTCCCCTTCGTGGTCTACAAATACGCGATGACCCTCGATGGACGGGTGGCAGCTGATTCGGGTGATGCCCGCTGGATCTCAGGGGCCGAAAGTCGCGCTCTGGTCCATCGGTGGCGGTCCTGGTCCGATGCCGTCATGGTGGGAAGCGGCACCCTCGCGGCCGACGACCCGGAACTCACGGCTCGTGACGTCCCCTGCCGGCGCCAGCCCCTGCGAGTCGTCTTGGACCGGCGCCTCACCATCCGCGCGGACAGCAGGATCGTGTCGACCACGGACGTGTCGCCGGTGCTCATCGTGTGTGGCGAGACCGTGGGTGACTCCCGTCGAAGGGAGGTGGAGTCGTGGGGTTTGGAGACCGTCAGCGTGACTGAGAGGCCTGAAGCCGGCTTGGATACCGTGGAGGTGGCCCGCATGCTCGCGGCCCGCGGTGTACAGAACGTCTTGCTAGAGGGAGGATCGCGTCTGGCAGGCTCCTGGTGGGCGGCGGGCTTGATCGACGAGATCGCTGCGTTCGTCTGCCCACGGATCGTCTCGGGCGAGAAGAACCGGTCACCGCTGCGTGGACCGGGCGCCGCCCTGGTGGAAGCGGGGATGGTGCTCCAGGAGACCGACGTGCGCAGCGTCGACCCGGATCTGCTCATCACCGGATACGTGAGAGGACCGTACTGATGTTCACCGGACTGGTTGAGGAGGTCGGTCGCGTCACCCGCTTCGAGAAGCGGGGACAGGGGGGAAGGCTGGCCATACAGGCGCGGACGGTCTTGCTGGGTACGGAGCTGGGGGACTCCATCGCCGTCAGTGGCGCCTGCCTGACAGTGGTTCAGCTCCGCGACGACGGCTTCACTGTGGACTGCATGCCCGAGACTCTCACCCACACCACGCTGGGCGGCAAGAGTCCCGGCGCAGCGGTCAACCTGGAGCGCTCACTGAGTGTGGGGGCCCGGTTGGGCGGGCACTTCGTGCTGGGCCACGTGGATGCGATCGCGGATATCCTGCAGGTTGAGAGGCAGGGAGAGTTTCTGGTGATGACCTTCTCTCTGCCGGCCGTGGTAGCGTCACTCGTGGCCCCGAAGGGATCGGTCGCTATCGAGGGGATCTCACTCACCGTCATCGATGTGCTCTCGGGTCGTTTCAGTATCGGGGTGATCCCGCACACTCTTGTGCAGACGAGCCTGGCGCAGGCGAAGGCCGGAGACAAGGTCAACGTGGAAGCAGACGTGCTTGCACGCTACGTATCGCGCGTTCTCGACGCGGGCGGTGAGGGGGGATCCGACGACGCTGTCGGGGAGACTCTTACCGAGGAGTTCTTGAGAGAAAAGGGGTTCGCATGAGGGATGAGACGGTGTTCGCCACCATCCCCGAGGCCTTGGAAGAGATCAAGGCGGGGCGCATGGTGGTGGTGGTAGACGATGAGGACCGGGAGAACGAGGGCGACCTGACCATGGCGGCCGAGTTCGTGACCCCCGAGAGCATAAACTTCATGGCGGTCCATGGACGAGGGCTCATCTGTCTGTCGATGACGGAGGAGCGCGCCCGCTTCCTCCGGTTGCCTCCCATGGCGCGCGAGAACCAGTCGCGCTTCTCAACCGCGTTCACGGTGTCAATCGAAGCCCGGGAGGGAGTCACCACGGGCATATCTGCGGCCGACAGGGCACACACGGTGCGAGTGGCAATCGATCCCGCGAGCCAACCTTACGATCTGGTCCAGCCGGGTCATGTGTTTCCCTTGGTGGCACGGCCAGGTGGGGTTCTGGCCCGCTCCGGGCAGACCGAGGCCGCGGTGGATCTCTCACGGCTGGCGGGGCTCGTGCCGGCCGGTGTCATCTGCGAGATCATGAACGACGACGGCACCATGGCGAGAGTCCCCGATCTGGTGCCGTATTGCACACGGCACGGTCTGAAGATGATCACGGTGGCGGATCTCATCCGCTACCGTCGCCGCACAGAGAAACTCGTCCGCCGGGTGGCCTCCGTGCGTCTACCCACGGCCTTCGGCGACTTCACGGCCTACGGCTACGAGAGTCTTCTCGACAACGAGCAGCATCTCGTTGTAGTCAAGGGGGAGGTGGCCGGCAAGACGGACGTCCTTGTGCGCGTCCATTCGGAGTGTCTCACCGGGGACGTGTTCCACTCGTTGCGGTGCGATTGCGGTGAGCAACTGGAGGCCGCTCTGGAGGCGATCGAGCGTGAGGGGACGGGCGTGCTGCTGTACATGGCGCAGGAGGGCAGAGGCATAGGTCTCCTCAACAAGCTGCGCGCGTACGAATTGCAGGAACGGGGCAGAGACACCGTGGAGGCCAATGTGGAGCTGGGCTTCGCGCCGGATCTCCGTGACTACGGTATCGGGGCCCAGATCCTGGTCGATCTTGGGCTGACATCGATCCGCCTCATGACCAACAACCCGCGCAAG
>JAFGIH010000611.1 GCA_016929985.1 Thermoleophilia bacterium
GCCGGGGCTCCGCCCATATCCGTGCGAGTTCCCTCGAGATCACTTGAAGGATAGAGGTGACCAGACCATTAGCGGTGGCGATGCTATCGCCACCGTAGTACCCTGGGATAGCGACGAGCGTGGAGGTGCCCCCCATGGCAAGAGGTGACCGGCCCCACTCGATCAAGAGACGTCTACCCGGCGCCATCCGTGCGCGCGGAACCGCGCTGTGTTTCGCTGCTTTCGTACTCGTGCCCCTCGCGCTTCTCCTTTCTCTGCTGCCCACTCAGCCCGCGGCCGCCCAAGAGACCCAGTGGGTGCTCACCCAGACGCTCATCAATCCGGAGAAAGTCCCGCTCGAGTACTACGGAGGCGGAAAGACCCCCGGCTTCTTCGGCGAA
Organism: Thermoleophilia bacterium; assembly: GCA_016929985.1. The sequence continues at coordinate 381 of JAFGIH010000611.1, forward strand.
GAGCGCTTCAAGGACATGTTCCTGATCTACGAGGTGAGCTCGACGAGCTTCACCGTCAAAGACCACTGGCAAGATTGGGAGTACGTGGCCTGGGACGTGACCATCACCTGCGACTTCGACGCCCCGGAGAGCACCCTTACCCCGGGGAAGTCGTACAAGCTGACAGCCAGCTTCTCCCACAGCGGCACAGCCATCGAGCCCACTCCGGGAGCGAGGTTCGCCTACGAGGCCCCCGAGGTCGGCTTACAGAATTCCGACACTCTTGCCTACTACCCCTGGACCGCCGACTTCAACGGCGTCGACACCAAGACGTGGACCTTCACGGCCCCGGCGGCCTCCCCTGGAGCCACCATGCAGATACAGGCAGGATTGTGGAACGCCGCAGCCTGCACGGTGGTGTGGAAGTACGAGGCGCGCAGCGTGGCGTCTGGTACCACCACAACGACGACCGCCAACACCTCCACGATGCCGGTGACGAGCGAGTCTGCGCCCACGACCACTACAGGTCTTACCGACTCCATGCCGCCGACACTCACCGATGAGGAGTACGAGAAGGGGGTTGCCGTTGTGGCAGCGCGAACTCCGGATTGGGCGTGGGATCGCATGAAGCAAGGATATGTCGGGATCATTATCGTGGCCAAGGGCGATTGTCGAGTGTACGACTACACCGGCTTGCGCGTGGATGAGGCGACCAGACGCATCATCCTCGACACCGGACGAGAAGTCATGCTCGTCCGTATCGGAGATACCCTCAAGACCACTGCGAACGGTAGGATGTTGATCGAGCTCATCGACTGGGATCGAGACCCACGCCGTGGTCCTAGCATCGTCCACGTGGCCCGCAATTCCACGATGGTTTTCAACTCGGGGTGGTGGACGGACGAGAATGCGACGTTGGATCTCATCCGTGGATGCATCAGGGCGCTCCTGGGAGGATGGGAAAGAGCGGGCTTCAGCGTCCGCGCCGGAGTGACTACTTGCGGCATCAGGGGCTCGGACGTCCTCATCGTCTACAATCCTGAGAACGACGCGGTGGTACCCCCAGGCGAGGAGGGACCGGTGGAGTTGCTGGGCGCCTATGTACTCGAGGGTCACATGGACGTCGCCAGTGAAACCACCGGGAAGCTCGTGACCCTAACGGACAAACAGACTCTCGTGACTATCGATGGAAACATCGGTGAGGTGGGGACTTTCACTCAGCAGAACTGGGACGAATGGATAGGGGCATGGGGACTCGAGGAAATGGAGCCACTGAGTACGGGTGAGAGGGAGGCCCTACTGGCTCAGACGGACACGACCCCGCGCAGCAACGGGACTAGTGTTACCTCGAACGGGGCGGCGGAACATGGAGCAGTGCAAGCTGGTACAGACTCCAGTTCCGGCAAGGGACTGTCCGGTGGGATCCTGGCTCTCATCATCGTGCTTGCGGTGCTTGCTGTAGTTGCCGTCGGCGTGGGCGTGTACTTGTTGAGGAAAAGGCGGCAGACCGGCGGCAGCTCGAGCTATCCGGATACTACAGTCGTAGCGCCCCCCAGCTTCTGTCGAGCCTGCGGGTCCGCCACCACGCCTGGGTCGACCTTCTGCAGCCGGTGTGGGCAGAAGCTCTAGGGACCAGGCGTGCCTTGTCTCTCCCTGGGTGCGGAAGAAGTCCGCCTCATCACTGACTTGTCGACAGAGAAGGCGAAAGATACTGCAAATACCTTATCTTTCTCGACTTGTTGAATTGGAGCTCAAGGCGGGTGGATCAGGCGCGGACTGCGTTCTCTCATCCGGGATAGGGGTCCGTGTACGGATCAAAGGCCACGACCGAGCTCAGAAAGCGCGCCGAAACCGGGGGACGGATCCCGGAGCCGGAATCGAACGCTTCAGCAACGATACTGACCTGTCGGCCATTTGCTCGCAATGTAGTCAAAGCTACATCGGCCCTGTTGGTGTTGGTCTACACTCGGAGTGTGAGTAGGTCGAAGACGTGTTGTCGTGAGAAGTGCAGGAGCGGCCTAGACCGCTCGCGGGTGCTTCTCGCAAGATGAGGGGATGAAGTGTCGAACTGCATGTTCTTTCATGTCGAAGGGGCCAGCGCAACTCGCGCCGGCGTGGTCTTCCAGCGAGCGCCGGGCGAGCCTATGACTGCACAAGTGGCCTCTGCCGTCCTCCGGAGGACTCGTTGGCGCTTGCGGTTGCCGAAGGGTGAGTGCTGATGCTGTGTACCTGCAATCAGCTCGTGCCCCCTGGGAAAAGCGTGGCCGACGTTTGTCTCGGCCAGTCCTGGCTCTTCTCCTCGCTGAGTCCAACCGAGATAGAGGCCCTTCTTGCGGCCGCCCAGCGCCGTCAGCTACCCAGCGGCGGCTACGTGTTTCTGCAAGGCGAACCTGCGCGGCTTCTGTTTGTCATAAAGGCCGGGCGTATCAAGCTCACCAAGACGGATGCCGAGGGTAACAACATTCTCGTGGACATCCGCAAGGCAGGCGACTTCCTGGGTGAAACCTTCCTGAGCGACGATACCGACTACCCGCTCACGGCGGAGTGTGTTGAGGACAGTCTGCTCTGCGGCATCACGAGGGAGCGTTTCGAGCGCCTGGTGACGGAGAACCCGAGTATTGGCCTCAAGGTCATGCGCGCCATGAGCGAGCGCATAGACTGGCTGACGACTCGGGTCGGAGATCTGTCCTCTACACGCCTCGAAGAGCGTCTGTACGCGGTGCTGACGACGGTGGCACGCGAGCATGGCACTGCAACACAGGACGGTCTCCAGATAGGTTTTCCGCTCACACACGAGGAGCTGAGCTTCCTCGTCGGTGCGCACCGCGTGAGCGTCACCAAGGCACTCAAGGCGCTGAGCGTGTCCGGCAAGGTCGTGCGCCAGGGGGGACACCTGCTCCTTCCTGCGCGCTGAGTGTACGCCCAAACCACCCCCTTAGAAGGGAGCCACCATGTCAACAGTCCTTATCGCCTATCACTCGTTCACCGGCAAGACGAAGAGCCTAGCCGAAGCCGCAGCTGAGGGCGCTCGCAGCACCGGGGCAGAGGTGAAACTTCGTGAGGCGCAGAACGTCTCGGTCGAGGACGTAGCCGCAGCCGACGTCCTCGTGCTGGCGACGCCGCCGACTTTCGGCACACCCGCGGGCGAGATGAAGAAGCTGCTCGAGCGACTCTGGATCAGTAAGGATCATCTGCAACCAGGCAAGGGCTTCGCCACCATCGTCTGTCACGCCCAGGAGCCGGCTGCCACAAGCGGGCTCTTCAGCGCGCTTCCCCAATACTTCGGCTTCGTCGGCCCGAGAGAGCCGCTGCTCATCGCTGCAGACGAAGTCGACGCGGGTCGCGATCGCGCGCGGGAGTTGGGTGCTACGGCGGCCACGGCGCGCTGAGACGTTTTGCCCGGGTGCGGCCGCACCCGGGCAAAACGCACGGAGAGGAGAAGTCATGAGTCACTCAGGCGGTACACATATGCTCTCGACCAGCGCCGTCCCTCTTGCTGCAGAGAGGATGGAGGAGAGCGCCCGGTTCGCGGAAGAATGGCCGAAAGCCGTTTCCCTGGGATGGGATGAGGTCATGCATCTTCTCGAGTCGTGCTGTTTGGACCCGAACACCCAGCAGATGCTAAGGGCCTTTGCCCGCGATTCAACTGGACGTCTGCCAGGTGAAGGTTACTGAATGGTCTTCCTGCGGCACGAGGTTCAGGAAACCAGCGTTCCGTTGCCCCGTCTCTTCGGCAGCTGGTTGGGCGCGTTCCCGCTTCGTATCAAGCGCAAGAGGTCTCCATGCGCGGGAGCGATCAGCGGAGACTACGCGTGACCGTCAGGTTTGTCGCAGAAGTGCGATGTCCGCCTCTTCCGCATTCCGGTCTACGGCCAGTATGAAGCTCGAGACCTTGGACCCGCCGTTCACCTCCTTGACCTCCACGTCGGTGGCCAGACGACCGATCAGGTGCACGCTGTTCATGTCCTCCTCCTCGTCGCGCTCGATGTCCCCTTGCCGTAACCCCGGTGGCTGCCAGCCCCAGCACCGGCAACCACCGGGAAGCGCAGGATAACGAGCCGGCCGGGCTGAGTGAATACAACCAAAGATGGAACTGCGGTGGCCGGCCGCGGCCGGAGTATCCGCTAAACCTCAAGGCCCTTGCCGTCGATATGACCCATATGGAAAACAGCATGAACGAACACACCTCTCGGACGGTCGCGCC
>JAFGIH010000612.1 GCA_016929985.1 Thermoleophilia bacterium
ACGCGGGTGCTCACCTTGTTGACGTTCTGGCCACCGGGGCCGCTGCTGCGCGAGGTGGTGAAGGTGAACTCCGTCTCTGGGATGTGCGGCTCGTCAGGCACGTTCACGTCTCTCTCTTGAGCGATGCCACCACCGAACGGTCGAGCTGCACGACCGAACCAAGCACCACGTCGGCCAAGCCCACGGCCTCGCTCGACGGAGGAAACTCCGGGTTCGGCACGGCGATGACGGCAAGACCGGCGGCGTGCGCAGCCTGGATGCCGCTGGAGGAATCTTCAACGGCTACGGAGCATTCCGGGCGAGAGCCCAAGCGGGCGCAGGCCTCCAGATAGACGAACGGCTCGGGCTTGCCCCGCTCCACCTCGTCGGAGGAGACCACGGCATGGAAGTGTCCGCGCAGCTCAGATAGATCGAGAACGTACTCGATGAGCTCCAAGGGAGATGAAGACGCCACTCCCAGCCGGTACTCGGCCGCGAGGCCGGCGATGACCTCACGCACCCCGGCGATGAGGGGGAGGCGGCGCGCGTATCGTTCACGCAGCCCTCCCACGATGGAGTCGTAGATCTGCTTGTCGGAGAGTTGCACGCCGTTGACCTCGCGCATCCGAGCCGCCCACTGCATGGAGTTGTCGCCCATGAGGAACACCTGGTCGGTCAGGGGGTCCCAGTGACCGCCGTGCGCCTCGACAACGCGTTGGCGCACGGCGTTCCACTCCTCTTCGGAGTCGATGATCACCCCGTCCAGATCGAAGATGACCGTGTCGATGCTCATGGTCCGGTAGGTTAGCAGAACGCAGCGGCGGGGCGGCTCCGGCGCCAGGCGCCCGCGGCGCCTCACCGGCCGGCGCCAGGCGCCAGCCGACGCCCGCCCGCTCCGGCGGCCGCCGCGCCGCGCTTGCGCGGCCGCTTTTGCTAGAATCACCAAGAAAAGGAGGTCGGCGTGATTGACTGGGACGGGAAACTGGCCGGCGAAGGCCTGAGTTTCGACGACATCCTCCTGATCCCGGCGGAATCCGGGGTCCTCCCCAAAGAGACCGACGTCCGCACACAGATCACCAGCAAGATCAGCCTCAACATCCCCCTGCTGTCGGCCGCCATGGACACCGTGTCCGAGACCGCCCTGGCAATCGCGCTGGCCCGCGAGGGTGGGCTCACCATCATCCACAAGAACCAGCCCGTCGAGCGGCAGGCCGACATGGTGCGCAAGGTCAAGCGGAGTGAGGCGGGGATGATCGTCGATCCCATCACCCTGCCCCTCACCGCCACCTACGGCGACGCGGAATCCCTCATGAACGAATACCGCATCTCCGGCGTGCCCATCATCCACTCGGACGGCAAGCTGGCAGGCATCGTGACCAATCGGGACACCCGGTTCGAAACCGACCTCAGCAAGCCCATCACCCACCTCATGACCTCCGAGAACCTGGTCACAGTCCCCGTGGGGACCACCCTCGACCAGGCCCGCGACATGTTCAAGGTCCACAAGATCGAGAAGCTCTTGGTGGTCGATGACGACTACAAGCTCCGCGGCCTCATCACCATCAAAGACATCATGAAGATCATCGAGTTTCCCAACGCCTGCAAAGACGAACTGGGCCGGTTGCGGGTGGGCGCCGCTGTCGGAGTCTCCAAAGACACTGCCGAGCGCGTGCAGGCCTTGGTGGATGCACAGGTGGACGTCATCTGCATCGACACCGCCCACGGTCATTCTCGAGGCGTCCTCGATGTGGTCGCCAAGATCCGCGAGGAGTACCCCGACATCCAGCTGATGGCCGGCAACGTGGCCACGGCCGCCGGGACGAAGGCCCTCATCGAGCGAGGCGTCAACAGCGTCAAAGTAGGCATCGGGCCCGGCTCCATCTGTACGACACGGGTGGTCACCGGCTGCGGGGTGCCGCAGATCACAGCCGTTTCGGAGTGCGCAGCAGAGGCCTACAAGTACGGCATCCCCATCGTGGCCGACGGCGGCATCCGTTACTCGGGCGACATGGTGAAGGCGCTGGCCGCCGGAGCCCACAGCGTGATGATCGGCTCGCTCTTCGCCGGCACCAACGAGAGCCCGGGGGAACGCGTCCTCTGGGAAGGCCGCAGCTACAAAGCCTACCGGGCCATGGGTTCCGTAGGCGCCATGAGCGTGGGCCACAGCGCCGATCGCTATTTCCAGGAAGACCAGAAGAAGCTGGTGCCTGAGGGCATCGAGGGCATGGTGCCCCATAAGGGCCCCCTCGCCGATATGGTCTACCAGCTCATCGGCGGCCTGCGGGCCGGCATGGGCTACACCGGCTCGGCCTCCATCGAGGAGTTGCACAAAAAGGCCCGCTTCTTGCGCATCTCGCCCGCCGGCTTGGCCGAGAGCCACCCGCACGACGTGACCATCACCAAGGAAGCGCCGAATTACGAGCGGCGGTTGCCTTTCTCGTAGGGGTCACCTGCAACTTCCCTTGTGAATCACGCGGCAAGGTATTACATTGGCAACATATGTGTTGAGAACAGTTAATACCTGCACGCACATACGCCGCCGTAGCAACAGAAGAGTTGCTGAGGGCAAAGGGGGTGAACGCTAGAGAAAGGCTGGATCCGATATCGCCTGAGTAAGAACGAAAGGAGCCGTGGTGACTGTGAGAAAACAGTGGCTACTACTGAGCGTTCTGGTTCTTCTGGTTGCGTTGTCTGGGATTCTAGTAACTTCCTGTGGCGATGATGAATCGTCGGGTGAGCCGGTGGTGCTGAAGATGGCCAGCGCCGCGACGGGCAACTACATCGACGTCGAGCAGGCTTTCGTCGATGCGTTCAACGAGCGTTGCGGCCCCGACTACACTATTGCGTTCTATCCTGCCGAACAAATGCTGTCGTTCCCTGAGATGCTCGACGGAATCAGGACAGGCGCCGCTGAGATGGGCGTGGTCACGCCCAATTTCTATTCGTTTGATGAGCCTAAGCTGGGCGCGGTGGAATTGCCCTTCCTCCTCAACAACCTCGACGCCCACATCGCGGCCATGCCCGAACTGAAGCCACTCTATGGCGACATCCTTGAAGAGCAGTTCAATCAGAAACTGCTGTGTCTCCACAACTACACCGGGATGGCACTGCTCTCCACCAAGCCGGTGAAGGCACTCGAAGACTGGAACGGCCTACTCGTCCAAGCCATCTCTCCGGTCATCGCATCCATGGTGGAGGCATTGGGCGGCAGCCCGGTGACCGGCCAGCCCTACACCGAATCCTATTCTCTGCTTGAAAAGGGCACGGTGGATGCCGTGATAACCGCGCCGGCGGCCATGCGCATCTTCGCCCTGACGGATGTAGCCAAGCATATGACGGCGGCGTACATGGTGCCGGCCGTCCATGGATTCTCCATCAACCTGGATGCGTGGAACAAGCTACCGGGAGATATCCAAGACATCATGGTCGAGGAGGCCCAGAAACAATCGGACGTCATCGACGAATGGCTCAAGGGCGAGTGGACAAAAGACCGGGAAGCCATTGCAGCGGCCGGTGTCGAGGTATTCGACGTTCCGCAGGCCGAGTTGGACAAGTGGAAGCAGACCTGCCAGCCCCTGTTTGACCAGCAGATGGAGGCGCTCGGCGAGTTCGGGCAGAAGATCAAGAAGATCGCCGACGACGCAAACGCCAAGTATCCCAACTAACAAGATCAGCCAACGGCATGCCCGCGGGTTCCACGTGACTCCTGCAGACGGGACCGCGTGGGCGATTGGAAGAGAGGGATAGGCTTTGGTCGGGAGATTGGTCCGTAAGATAGACGGCTGGATAGGGTGGATCAGCCAGTTCCTCGTGTTTATCAGCGGAGTGCTGGTACTGCTGATGGCCTTCGCCCAGACCTATGGCGTGGCCATGCGGTATATCTTCAATAGTCCCGATCCCGCCGCTTATGAGCTTAGTCAGTTATTCCTGTTGTTGTGCGGCGTGTTGTCGGTAGCCGGAGTCGAGAAGCTCGACCAGAACGTTAGGAATGACATACTATCGTCTCGTTTTCCTCCGCGGATGCACACGATCATCGTGAACACCGTCTTCCCCTTCCTAGCACTGGTGTTCTGCGTCGTACTCACCTGGAAAAGCCTGGACAACGCGCTCTACGCGCTACGCATCGGACAGGTGACTCAATCGCCGTGGGCATTGCCGTTGGCCCCGATCAAA
>JAFGIH010000613.1 GCA_016929985.1 Thermoleophilia bacterium
CAGCATCGATTCGCTCGTGGCCCTGAAGCTCGTCGACATCCTGGAGCAGGTGGGCCTGCCGCCGGGAGCCGTCAACATCGTTACCGGCCCGGGGGGCAGCGTAGGTGAGGCTCTGGCCGCCCACCCCGGGGTGGATCTGATCTCCTTCACCGGCAGCTCCGAGACCGGCCAAGCCATCATGGCCAAGGCCGGTCGCACCACCAAGCGTCTGATAATGGAGTTGGGGGGCAAGAACCCCTTCATCGTGCTGGCGGACGCAGATGTCAAAGCCGCTGCCGAGAAGGCCGTCTTCTCCACTCACGTGAACGCCGGACAGGTCTGCGCCTCGCCGGGAAGGTACTACGTCCACGAGAGCATCCACGACGAGTTCGTCAGAGAGTACGTGGCGGCGGCAGGCAAGGTAGAAGTCGGCGACCCGCTTAGCGAGAAGACGTTCATGGGTCCGCTGGTCAGCGCCGAGCATCGGGATAAGGTGAAGGGGTACATCAAAGCCGGTATCGACGAGGGAGCGACACTGGTGCTGGGGGGCGAGCGGTCCGCTGCACCCCCGCTCGATCGGGGCTACTACGTCATGCCGACGGCATTCACCGATGTTACTCTGGATATGAAGATCGGCAGAGAAGAGATCTTCGGGCCGGTAGCCTGCATCATGAGGTTCTCCACCCAGGAAGAGGTGCTCGCAAGTGCCAACGACAACGTCTACGGGCTCTGCGCCTCGGTCTGGACCCGAGACATCCCGAAGGCCATCAACATGGCCAACAAGCTCCGGGCCGGCACGGTCTACATCAACGATCACCTCACCATATCGCCCGACATGCCCTGGGGCGGCTTCAGGGAGAGCGGCTTCGGCAAAGAGAACGCTCTGGTGGGACTCCAGGAGTACACGCAGCTGAAACTCATCGCGCTGGAGTTGGCGGCCGGCTGACTTGTTGACTCTCTCTTGTCGCAGATGTAAACATACAATTGGTCAACGGATAAGCCGGCTGGGAGCCGGCGGGGTCCACCCGCAACATCGAGACGCAGAGGGAGAGCCGAAATGGGTCTGAAGAAGATGTGGCTGACCATCAACGGGGCACGGCGGATGGTGGTCTGCGACCCCGACAAAGACACGCTGGCCATAGTGCTCAGGAGGATGGGTCTCACCGGTGTCAAGATCGGATGTGACGCCGGCCAGTGTGGCGCCTGCTCTGTGATCCTCGACGGTGAGGTCGTCCGGTCGTGCTCCAAGAAGATGAAGTACGTGGAGGAGTACTCCGAGGTCACCACCATCGAGGGCATCGGCACTCCCAACAACCTCCATCCTCTCCAGCAGGCGTGGATCACCTACGGCGGTGTCCAGTGCGGATTCTGCACCCCCGGATTCATCGTATCGGCCAAGGGACTCTTGGATACGAACCCGTCACCCACCAGGACAGAGGTACGCGCCTGGTTCCAGAAGCATCACAACGTGTGCCGTTGCACAGGCTACAAGCCGCTCGTGGATGCCGTGATGGAGGCCGCCAGAGTCATGCGTGGCGAAGCCACCATGGAGGACATCACGTACCGCGTGCCGGAAGACGGCAAGATCTACGGGACACGTTTTCCGAGGCGCGAGAGCGGCATCTCCCGGGTGTGCGGACTCGCCAACTATGGCTCCGACATGGCCGCGTTGATGCCTGAGGACACCCTGCACCTGGCCGTGGTGATGCCCATGGTCGCGCATGCCAACATCAAGAGCATCGACGACACTGCGGCGCTCAAGATGCCGGGTGTGGTCAAAGTCATCACTGCGAAGGACGTGAAGGGCACCAACCGGCACGCCATCCCGACGGTGCATCCGCGCGCGAAGAGCCCCGGCCTCTTCTGGCCCATCATCTGTGATACGAAGATCTCCAGATTCGGGGACGTCGTCGCCGTAGTCGCAGCGGACACGCGCGAACACGCGAGAGAGGCCGCCAAGGCCGTGAAGGTGGAACTCGAGCAACTGCCCGAGTACGCCACCGCCCTCGAGGCGATACTGCCCGACTCGGTGCCGCTCCACGAAGGGCAGCCGAACCTCTTCCTGACCACGCCGCTCCACAAGGGCCAAGACACCAGGGACGTGTTTGCCAAGGCGGACTACCTGGTTGAGGGCAGTTTCCATTCCGGACATGAGCCGCACCTCTCCATCGAGCCGGACATCGTCCAGGCGTACATGGACGACGAGGGTAACCTGACCGTTCACAGCAAGGCCCAGTACGTGTATGGCACCAAGTTCATGATCGCCGGTGGCGTCGGCCTCCCGCCCGACAAGATCAGGGTGATCCAGAACGAGACGGGCGGTGCTTTCGGCTACGCAGTCAGCCCGCCGTCGGCCGGCCTCGTGGCCGCCTGTTGCCTGGCTGTCGACCGGCCGGTCTCTCTCGAGTTCTCCTATCCGGAGCACCAGTGGTTCACCGGCAAGCGTACGGCTGGGTACTCCAACTGCCGGATGGCGGCCAACAAAGACGGAAAGATACAGGGCTACGAGTTCGACTTCATGCTGGATTTTGGCGGGTATTCGAGCATGGTGGAGCTCTACGTGGACAAGGGCTTGAGCCTTCATGGCTTCAGCTACAGCATCCCCAACATGATGGGCCTGTTCAAGATGGGCTATTCGAACATCAGCTACGCCACTCCGTACAGGGCTTTCGTCGAGACGCAGGTCGCGGTGCCGTCGGAATCTCTCATGGACATGATGGCGGAGAAGACCGGGATGGACCCGTTCGAGTTCCGCTACAGGAACGTTGCGCGACCCGGTGACCTGACCGTCAACAACCGGCCTTACCGGGAGACGCCGGTGCCGGGGCTCATGGATATGCTGCGGCCGAAGTACGAGGCCGCGATGGCGAAGGCCAAAGCGGAGAGCACGCCGGAGAAGAAGCGAGGCGTGGGCATCGCCATCGGTGGCTTTCACACCGCAGGCGCGGGCGACGACGGCTATGCCGACATCGAGCTGTGCAGCGACGGGACGTTCTGCAGCTACCACACCTGGGAGGATATGGGGCAGCACGCGGAGAATGGCGCGTTGCTGCACACTTACGAGGCCCTGCGCCCGCTGGGCGTGCCTCTTGACAAGATCAAGATGGTGGCGAACGACAGCAAGCTGTGCCCCGATACCGGTATCGCGGGTGGAAGCCGCAGCCACTGGACGTTCGGTAGGGCGATCAACGAGGCGGCAGGCAAACTGATGGACGCCATGCGCAGGCCGGACGGCACCTACCGCACCTACGAAGAGATGGCGACGGAGGGCATTCCGACCCGCTATCAGGGCGCCTCTATCGTACCTCGGGAATGCCAGCATCTGGACCCGAACACCGCCGAGGGAGAGGCGTTCCCCGAAACCATGTACGTGGTGTGGATGAGCGAGGTTGAGGTGGATGCGGCGACAGGCCGGACGAAGGTGCTGGCACTGAAAGCGGCCTCCGACGTAGGCGCCATCGGGAATCTGCAGGGCGTCGAAGGCCAAGCCTACGGGGGCATGTCGCATTGCCTGGGGTTTGCGCTCAAGACCGACTTCCGGGACATGAAGAAGCACTCCACCATGAAGGGAGCCGGCATCACCGAGATCGAGGACATGCCGGACGACATCGAGCTCCTCTGGCAGGAGACACCGAGGGTGCACGAGCCGCATGGGTCGGCCGGAGCCTCGGAGTGCTTCCAGAGCGCCCTACACGTCGCCATTCTCAACGCCATCAACAACGCCGTCGGGGTGAGGATCTACGAGCTGCCTGCGTTGCCCGAGAAGGTGAAGGCGGGAATGGAGGCCAAAGCACGCGGCGAGGAGATCAATCCGCGGAAGTACTACCTCGGGCCGGACTTCTACGAGGATATCGACGACCTGGTGAAGCACCCGGTGTCTTGGGAATCGCAGATCCAGTAGGGGATGTGTTTGGACCGCTGATCTCCTTCCTCAGTGAGCACCACAGGCCGGGAGAATCGAAAAGCATACGAGACTTTCGCGGGCGCCTGCGTTCACGGGGAGTTGCCGGCCTGTAGCGTGGCCTGTCCTCTCAATCTGGACGTGCGAGAGATCGTCCGGTACGTTCAAGAGGGCAACTTCACGGCGGCATACAAGGCCTACCGAACAAAAGCAGTCTTTCCCGAGATCGTCGCGAACCTCTGCGACGAGCCGTGCAAGGCCGGGTGCGTACGAAGAGACCTGGACGAGAGCATATCGTTGCGGCTGCTCGAAAAGGCCTGTGTCGACCTTGCGCAAAGGAAGGCTGTCCCCAGCTTCAACCTCCCTGCCAAGCCCCAGAAGATAGCCGTGATCGGGGCAGGGCTCAGCGGCCTCACGTGCGCCGTGAGACTGGCCGCCAAGAGCTATGCGGTCACGGTCTACGACAAGAGCGGCAGGCTCGGCGGCAGGTTGTGGCGCCTGCTGGATCCCGAGATCTTCCTGCCGGCCATCCAGGCGCACCTCGATGCCGCCGACTGCGTGCTACGGCTCGAGACTGAGATGGTGTCTCTGAGCGACATCGACTATGACGCAGCGGTCGTTGCCACGGGTGAGGGCGGCGAGACCTTCGGCGTCATGGACGGCATGGACGGGCAGTCGTTCGGGACGCGGCAGCCGGGGGTGTTCGTCATCGGTAACCTCCTTGGCACCACCCCGGTTGAAGACATAGCTCAGGGCAGGATCGCCGCCGTGTCTGTTGAGAAGTACCTCAAGGTGGGTGCCATGGACGGCATGCCGGAGTCCTTCAGGCAGACGCGCTCCAAGTTCGGGATGGATCTCTCGAAGGTCGAGAGCAGGCCGGCCGTCGTTCCGGGAGACCGAGGGGCATACAGCGAGCAGGAGGCGAGGGACGAGGCCTGCAGATGCCTGCTGTGCGACTGCACGATCTGCAGCGATGGATGCGAGTTGTTCGGCGCTTTTCGCAAGATGCCCAAGTACATGGTCTCCGATGCCTTCGCATCGCTGAATACCAAGCGGAATGCCGGTATGAACCGCGTCATGTCGTCGTGCAATCTCTGCGGTCTGTGCGGAAGGATCTGTCCGCAGGGCATCGACATGGGGCGGTTCTTCAG
>JAFGIH010000614.1 GCA_016929985.1 Thermoleophilia bacterium
GATGGGGAGCAGGTCGTTGATGCCCACCCACAGCATCAGCAGAGGGATCCAGCCGATGGCGGGGATGGGATAGAACAGGCTGATGAGGGGATGCAGCAACTCCTTCACCTTAGCCCGCCAACCCATGAGGATGCCCAGGCCGATGCCGACCGCGGTGCCGGCGAAGAAGCCGGCCAGGACCCGTACGAGGCTGCTGGCGAAGTTCTCCAACAGCACACCGTTCTCGATGAGGCGATAGCCCTCGCGGACCGTCTCCGAGAAGGGCGGGAAGAAGCCATAGCCTGGAAAGGCGGGGATGCGAGGCAGGACTTCCCAGGCGATCACCAAAATGGCGATCGGCAGGAGACCCCAGGTGAGGCGGGGGCGGCGTAGCCGGCCGGATACCGGCCGGCTACGCCGCCCGACCTCGACGGAGGGCGTCCTACTCAGCTCTCCGATCTCGCTCGTGCTGGCTTCGCTCATGTTCACTGAAGGAATCTCAAGTCGAGGAGTTCGGAGGCATCGATGGATTTCTTGAGGTAACCGAGAGAGTCCATGTAGTCGATTATGGTCTGCACATGAGCCGCGTCGACATCCGAGCGGTACTCAAGCCGCGTCATGGAGTCGGCCACGATCTCGGGCGTGACCTGGAGTTTCGCGGCGCTTTCCACGGCCTTGTCGGTCAGCGCCATCTGGTCGGACACGGTGAGGCTCTGGGCAAGGATCGCCGCCGCCTCATCTGGGTGGTCGTTGATCCACACATTCGCCTCGTCGGTTATCTGTACGAGCTTCTCCACCACATCGGGATGGTTCTCGAGAAGCTCGCTTTTCACAACCAGGACGCTGCCCTGAAGATCGGGCCAGATGTCCTGAGCGGTCGCGAGTAGCTTGTGACCCGAGGTGGCGGCCATGGTGGCCCAGTGCTCCGGGACAAAACAGGCATCGATCTTGCCGGCCTGCAGCGCGAGCACCTGCGAAGGCGGGTTCATCCGCTGCGCACTCTCTGCGATCTGTTGGGCAGGCAGACCCTGCTCTTCGCACAGGCGCTGCAGCAGTACATCCACCGATGTGCCCGTCTGCGTGCAACCGAGCTTCAGTCCCTGGTTGGCCAGGTCTTCGATCTTGGTGATCTTGGCGGGGTCGACCACCAAGCCGTAGCCGTACTTGTGGGTCCCGGCGACGACCTTGATGTCCACCCCGCCGTTGACGCGCGCGTTTATCGCGGGTACCAGACAGATGTAGGCGGCCTGTATGTCGCCCCGCGCAAGCGCGGCGGCAAGGTCGGCCCCGGTGATGTAGTTCTCCAGCGCCGTTACAGCCAGCCCTGCTTCGGCAAACCAGCCCTTCTCCTCAGCGACCATGGCGCAGGCGGCGTGGTCTGTGAACTCCACTGCTATCTTGAGCTCGAAGGGCTGAGCCGGTTCCGTAGTCGCCGAAACGGAAGCAGAGGTACCGGTGGTGGACGATGTGGCCGCCGCCGCGGTCCCGTCACATCCACTCACGGCCGTGGCGACCAAGGCGACAAGGACGATGACCACGAGTAGGGCCATGGACTTCTTTGCGGCGGCTGCGGGAGAGTGCCTCATAGATTGCTCTTTCATGCCAGACATCCCTGGTAGTGATGACAGATAGACCACAGCGTGGAGCGCACTCCGCGCATGGGTTCATTTCCAGACGGCCGGCTGTTCGTTATATTGTAAGCAGTACTACGAATGAAAGACAAGGGGCAGCGTTCAGCGCGAGAGGCCGCGACCCTGGTCCAGCCGGCCCACGGGTCGTACCAGGACTACGATCCGGTACCTGTCAGACTCCTCAGCTCTAGAGCCAGCTCCTGCAGATGCCGCACCTGCTGCTCTATCTGGCGAGTGCCGGTCGTCGATTGGACACTGGCCTCGTTTATGCTGTGTATGGCTTGAGCTATCTGCTCCAAGCCGGCCAGTTGCTGCTGGCTCGAGGCGGTGACCTGCGTCGACGACTGCGCGTCCTCGATGGCACGTTCGGCCACGCTTTGCACCAACTCACCCGTTTCCACCGAACGCTGTCTGCCGGCCTCGATGGTCTGGCGGCCGCGCTCGGCTGCCTGCACGGCCATCTGGCTGGCCTTCTGGATCTCACTAAGAATGGTGCGCACCTGGACGACGGCCTGCTTGGACTGTTCGGCCAGACTCTTGACCTCCTGAGCGACGACGGTGAAGCCCTTTCCGTGCTCGCCGGCCTTGGCGGCTTCGATCGAGGCGTTCACGGAGAGAAGATTCGACTGCTCGGCGATGTCGTTCACCGTGGTCACCATCTCTCCGGCCGCCTGGGTCTGTTCGCTCAGTCTGCTGATGGTCTCGGACACCACGTCCATCTCGCCCAGCATCTGTTCGATGCCTGACGCGGTCTCCTCCACCAGAAGCCGCGCCGACCCAAGCGACTGTGCGGCTTTCTCCGCGCCCTCCGCCGCGTACGACGCCTTCTCGTGCGCGAGCATGGCTGTTTGCTTGACTTCTTCCACGGTGGCGGTGGTCTCGTTGGTGGAGGCGGCGGTCTGAGCGGTTCCGGCAGCTACCTGCGAGGCGATGGACATGAGCTCCGCGGCTGCCGTGCCGAGAGCATTCGTCGCTCCCTTCAGCCTGCCCACAAGCACGCGAGAGAGCAGCCAGGTCAGGAGGATGCTCAAGATGACTCCCACTGCCATGAACACGCCGACCAGCGTCGTCCCGAGGGTTGTGTTGAGCCCATATCTGAACCAGACGATAGCGATGACGCCGATGACAACTGCGTCGAGCGCCATCAGACCATAGCCCAGGATCAATCGACGCTGGACTGCCATCTTGTCTCCGAACCAGGCCACTTCGACCCCCTCAGGCATTACATCGCGTTTTCCGGCCTAGATAATACGAAAGTATCGGCCGTTCGCCCGCAACGCATTACTGGTTTTACCAAAAGCGGGTCTCAGGCCGGCGCCCTTCGGTCACACCTCCGCTGCCACGTCGAAAGCTTGGCGGTGGGCGTCGAAGATCCCGCGGCCGTTGTTGCAGTCTCCCACCAGGTAGCTCTCGGGGATGACATCCGCCAGGGGTTGGATCCGCGACAAGTCCGGGCGAAGCCCCAGGGCCATGACGACCGTGTCGGCAGGAAGCTCCATTGCCCTGCCTTCAGACAGCGCTAACTCCACGCCGCGCGGGGTGATGCGTTCCACGCAGCCCTGCACCCGCTCGATGCCGTGGTCGGCCATGAGCTTGAACAGCGCTATCCGCGCGAAAAAGGAGATGTCCTGACACAGCTCCTCCTCGGGCAGGACGTCGACCACCTTCACGTTCTTACCCTGCATGGCGAGACCGAGGGCGCATTCGGAACCGGAGAGACCGCCCCCGCAGACCACAACGTTCGCGCCCACGGGCTTCAGGCCCAGGTCGGCCTCGACCACCGTGACGACGTCAGGCAGGTCGATCCCCTCGATGGGCGGCATGATCAGCTCGGCGCCCACTGCCACGATGACCGCGTCGGGGGCCTCTTCGGCTATGGCGTCGGGGGTGGCTTCCTTGCCCAGCACCACCTTAGCGCCACACCCGTTCGTCGTGCGGACGGCCCAGTCGATGTACGGGGGGTAGGTGTCTTTCAAGGGCAGTGACGCGCACTCGAAAAGGCGCCCGCCCAACTGGTGGGACCGCTCCCAGAGCGTCACCTCGTGCCCGCGCTCCACGGCCGTGCGAACGGCCATCATGCCCGCGGGCCCGCCGCCGATGACCAGGACTCTCTTCTTCGTGCGGGCCGGCGGGATCTCGCGGTACTGGAGCTCGCGGCCGGTCACGGGGTTGACGGCGCAGCGGAAGGGGGCGCCCTTGTGGGGATGGCGCATGC
>JAFGIH010000615.1 GCA_016929985.1 Thermoleophilia bacterium
CCGATGGAGTGAGGTACACCATGAAGCAGCGTGGCTCGGCCCGGTACTCTGGCGCCAGAAGAGCAATCCTACTCACAACCACCCTGGCGGTGGTCCTCCTGCTCCTGTTCGCCGCCTCAGCCCTCGCCTTCCCCGACGTCCCGGCGAGCCATCCCTACGCGGCGGCCGTCAACGACCTGTCTTCGCGCGGCATCATCGGTGGCTATCAGAACGGACAGTTCGGCGTCAACGATCCGGTCAAGCGAGCCCAGTTCGCCAAGATGATAGTGGGCGCGCTCGAAATAGCGCCGGGCAGTCCCGCGACCACGCGCTTCACCGATCTCGGCGCCCCGGATGCGAACGGCTATCCGCACAAGTACGTCCAAGCCGCCTACGACAACGGCATCACTACCGGCACGAACGCCGCCCAGACCCTCTTTGCCCCCTGGAACTCCATCCGCCGCGACCAGGTGGTGAGCATGATCGTGCGGGGGGCCAACAGCATCTACCCAGGCCTGCTGGCAAGCCCGCCCTCTGGCAAGACGTCGCTGTTCGACGCGGTCGGAGAACCCCACGGGTACAACCTGCGCACTGCCGACAACAACCACCTCCTGGACGGTTTGACCGGGATAGGTGTCGGTTGGAACCCGACTGCCACGGCCACCCGTGGCGAGGTCGCGCAGATGCTATGGGCGCTGCTGGAGCTCATCGACGGCGGCACGCAGCCCCCGCCCACCACTCCACCCACGACTGCGCCGCCGTCGCCGCCCCGTGACGTCTGGGTCTATGCCAACGGCAGCGGCGACTATCCCACCATCGAGGCCGCGGTCGCAGCCATCTCCCCAGGGAGCACCATCCACCTGGGGCCCGGGACCTTCACTCTCAGCGGCACGATAAGGGTGGACTCCTACCTGCGCATGGTGGGCAACGGGATGAGTCAGGCCGATGCCTCGGTCGTCACATACGCCGGTGTGGTAGTGGACGTGCAAGACGCCAGCTTCTACGCAGAGAAGATACGCTTCGTGAGCACGGCTACCACTCAGGCCTCCAACACGCTTCACGCGGAGGACGCGGACCTCGAGCTTCAGACGTGCTACTTCTCCGGAGGCAACCGCCTGGGCGACGTCCATGGCAGCGGCATAGGCCTCTACGGCAGCACGACCGCCCTGATCAAGAACTGCGTCTCGACCAAGAACGATCTGCACGGCGTCGATGTCGAGGACGAAGCGGAAGTGACCCTCGAGGTCAACACCATCCTCACCAACTCCGGCGCCGGCATCCTCCTCACCCACGAAGCCACCGGCGTCATCCGCAACAATTACTGCTCCTACAACGGCACGAGAGGCATAGCCGTCCAGAAACAAGCCAGCGCGGTCATCGAAGGCAATACCTGTGAGAAGAACACAGGATCGGGGATAACCCTGCTGGGCGACGCCGGCGGCACAATCCGTGACAACAAGTGCTCGCAGAACGGGTTGCATGGTATCGGTCTCGACGGTCAGGCCGACGCCGTCGTCGAACTCAACACCTGCGTGTCGAACACACACGCGGGGATCGGCTTCTTCGACAAGAGCAGGGGTACCGCCCGACGTAACGAGTGCAGTGGGAACAAGTACGGCATCTATGTCGACAGCACGGCCGGTCCAACCGTAGAGAGCAACAACAACCTGCACGGGAACACGACCAACCCCCAGCTCTACGACAAACGGCTCCCGTAGGGATTGCAGTCGAACCTCCCGCGTCCTACGCTTGAGTCTGACGGGCGACACGCGGATCAGGTCCGCCCGCGAGAGCAGGATCGACGAGACGGAGGGCAACACCATGGAGCGTCACAAGCCGAGAAAGAGCTTCGGCATAGCCGGAGCCATCATGCTGACGGTCCTCATCGTGCTGATGGCGACAGGGCCCGCCCTTGCCTTCCCCGACGTCCCGGCCGGCCACGCCTACGAGGACGCCATCGACGATCTGTCCTCATGGGGCATCATCGGCGGCTACACAAACGGCAAGTTCGGCCTCGACGATCCCGTGAAGCGGATGCAATTCGCCAAGATGATCGTCGGCACACTGGACATCGTCCCCGATCCCTCCACTGCCACGCGCTTCACCGATCTGGGGACGCCGGACGCGAACGGCTACCCTCACAAGTACGTGCAGGCGGCCTACGACAACGGCATAACCTACGGCACCAACCCGACTCAGACCCTCTTCTCGCCGTCGAACCCCATCCGCCGCGACCAGGTGGTGAGTATGATCGTGCGGGGGGCCGATGAGCTCTTCCCCGGCACGCTCTGGGAGCCGTCTCCGGGCACGCTGACCTTGTTCGACGGCGTCGGTGAGCCTCACGGCGAGAACCTCCGTATCGCCGAGTATAACGGCCTGCTGGATGGTCTGTTGGGCATGGGACCGGGCTGGACCGTCACGGCCGACGCCACTCGTGGAGAGGTCGCCCAGATGCTGTGGAACCTGTTGGACCTCATCGAAGGGGGCCCCCTGACTCCCTCTGGAGAGGTCTGGGTCTACGTAGACGGTACCGGCGATTACCCGACGATCGAGGCCGCGGTGGCCGACGCCGTTCCTGAGACGCTCATCCACCTCGGCGCGGGCACATTCACGCTCACTGAGACGCTGGTGGCCGATTTCAACTTCGGCCTAGCCGGGAACGGCATGGAGGGGAGCAACAGAACTACCATCGAGTATGCCGGCGACGTGGTCTACGTCGATGAGGCGGCCTTCTGGGCGCAAGACATCTGTTTCGTCTGCACGGCCGTGGGTAGCCCCGCGGATGTCATCACGGCAGACCACGCCGACATCACCTTGACGGACTGCTGTGTAGTCGGGGGCACGCGGTGGGACGACGTCGAGGGAGATGGCCTCTATCTGTACGGGAACAGCTACGCCGATGTGTACGGCTGTGCGTTCGCCTTCAACGACCTCCACGGCATCGATGTCGAAGGGACCTCCGACCTCTATGCGGAAGGCATCACATGCTCCGAGAACGGCCAAGTCGGCATCTGCTTCTGGGACGAATCCACCGGGTTCGTGGTCGAGAGCACGTGCGACGTCAACGGGAGCGCCGGCATCGTGGCGAATGACTACGCGGACATCGAGGTGCGGGACAGTTCGTGCTCGGAGAACTTCGGCGACGGCATATCACTCTACGGCGCAGCCTACGGCGAATTCACGCGCAATGTCTGCGGCTATAACGTAGAGGCCGGCATCTACTTCGCGGAAGCATCAGATGGGATCGCCGCGGACAACGAGTGCTCCGGCAACCACTGGGGCATCTATGTGGACGCCGACTCCTATCCCGAGATCGGCCAGAACGATCTGTACAACAACACGTACGACTTGTACTACGAGTAGGCCCCTAGTCCGTCAAGCCGGCCCCGCCGGCCCCGTGATAGGCGACCATGAGCTTCCAGATGAAGAAAGCGCACTGGCCCCTGGTGGCCGCTTTTGACCAGTCCCACGGTCCGGGGTAGCCGTCGAACAGACCGTGGGCCGCGCCCATCCGAGCATAGGGATAGTGCGGTTGCCCAAAGTCCGCGAACGGCGGCTGGTACGCATGCGGCGGAGCGTCCCACAGCCCCAGGTCCTGGGCGCTCCTCACGACCATGGTGACCACCTGGGCCAGGGTGATGTTGCGGTAGGGGCCGAAGCTGGTGGGCGTCACACCTACCGTGATGTGGTGCGCCGCGGCCACAGCAACGTAGTGGTCAGGGTACAGCGGGTCTTTGGGGTCGACGTAGTGGCCCGGAGAACTCTTCGGGACGTCGCCGAACGGACAGTCATCGCTGGTGAAGACCGGGTACCCGATCGCGCGCACGATCATCTTTGCGAACTGCTGACGCATGACAAGGTCGCGGGGGCCGAACCGGCCGTCGGCGTAACCGGAGACCACGTTCTCGTCCGCCAGATAGGTGACCGCTTCGTAATACTCCGAACCCGCCGGGACGTCGGGGAAGCCGGTGGTCCCGCCGCCGCTGTAGGTCACGGTGATCGTGAAGGCCGCCGTCGAGGCGTCCTGCCCACCCTCGACGTAGACGACCGCGAACAGCCGGCCCGGACCGACCGTACCCTCGGAGAAGAAGCTGGCATCGTCGTCGTAGTTCTTCTCCCAGTCCACATCCAGGATCTCATCCGAGCCCGAAGCCTGGAGGGCGACGCGGCACTCTTTGGGATATCCGCCAGTGGTGAAGTCCACCGTCACCTGTCGTGAGCCCGGGATATCTATGTAGAAGAAGTCCACATCGTCGCCCGGAACGATCGCTCCCCACTGGGTGACGCCGTTCTCGAGCAGGGTGGCCGTCTCGGGGCTGTCGTTGGGCTCGTTGTAGTCGGGTAGCGGAACAAGAGCCTGCGCCGGTGTCGAGCAGAGCAGGAGCACCGTCGAAAACACCATTGCCGCGAGAAAGACCAGCGCCGCGGGCAAAGGCAGCTTCGCCGCCGCGCCACGAGTCCGGATGCCGGGATGAACGCTCATCGTGTACCTCCGTGATCGAACTGGTGCGGCATGCGGTCACCGCCCGAGGCCCCTTTTGATTATAGCCGGAGGAGGTGCGGGTCGATCTGGCGCCGGCCCGGTCAAGCCCGGTCGTCTGTCCGGGGCGGGCTGTATGCTTGTCGAGACGGATCCGCAGCGCCGGCCAAGGGAGACCACAGTCCGTTTGGATGACACGCCTCTCGACCACGAAGTCGATCCCATGGGGACGCCCATCGGGACGATCCTCGCTGAATTGAACGACGAACAGCGCCGAGCGGTTCTGCACGGCGATGAGCCGCTGCTGATAGTGGCCGGCGCCGGCACGGGCAAGACCGCCACCCTGGCGCACCGCGTGGCTTACAAGATCGCCACGGGCACCGACCCGGGTCGCATCTTGCTGCTCACCTTCACTCGGCGGGCGGCAGGCGAGATGCTGCGGCGGGTGGACGGTATCCTGCAGAGATTGGAAGCCGAATCGCGCCGCTCGGAGGCCGGACGGACGCCGGCTGCAGGCAAGGTCTGGGGTGGCACCTTTCACGCCATCGCCACCCGGCTTCTGCGCCTCCACGGCAGGTCTATCGGGCTCGACCCGTCGTTCACCATCCTCGACCGCGGCGACGCCGAAGACCTCATGGGCGTGCTGCGCACCGAGCTGGGCCTCGCGAAGAGCGACCGGCGCTTCCCGCTCAAGGGCACCTGCATGGATATCTACAGCCGTTGCGTCAACGCGCGCGAACCGGTGGACGAGACGGTGGAGACGCACTTTCCCTGGTGTAGAGACGAGGTCGACGACCTCCGCCGCCTGTTCGCCGCCTTCGTCGACCAGAAAGCCGCGCAGAGCGTGCTCGACTATGACGACCTGTTGCTCTTCTGGCATGGTCTGCTGACCGACGAGCGGGCGGGCCGCTCCATCCGGAGCCGCTTCGACTGCGTGCTGGTCGACGAGTACCAAGACACCAATCGTCTGCAGGCCGAGATCCTGAAGATGCTCTGCCCGGGAGACGCGAACCTCACCGCCGTGGGCGACGACGCCCAGGCCATCTACTCGTTCCGGGCCGCCACGGTGAGAAACATCCTCGACTTCCCGCAGGAGTTCCCCGGCACCCGCATCGTCACCTTGGAGCAGAACTACCGCAGCACCCAGCCGCTGCTCGACGCCACCAACCAGGTCATCGCCGAGGCCGCCGAGCGCCATGCCAAGAACCTGTGGTCGGAGCGCCGGGGCGGCGCCAAACCGCGACTGGTGGCGTGCGAAGACGAAGACGAGCAGACCGAGTTCGTCATCCATGAGGTGCTCGAGCACCGGGAGGCCGGTCTGGCCCTCCGCCGGCAGGCCGTGCTGTTCCGCGCTTCCCATCACAGCCTGACCCTGGAGTTGGAGCTCGCCCGCCGCAACATCCCGTTCCACAAGTATGGAGGTCTCCGGTTCGTCGAGACGGCGCACGTCAAAGACCTCATGGCCTTCTTGCGTCTGGCGGAGAACCCGCGCGACCTCATGGCCGGCACGCGCGTGTTGATGCTGCTGCCCGGAGTGGGCCCCAAGAAAGCCAGGGCGCTCATGGACCGGCTGGCGACCGTCGGCGCGAGCGACGCGCTCGAGGGCGCCGCGCCCCGCGACGCCGCGCCGGCCTCAAGTCCGTCAGTCTCAGCTTTCAGCGCGTGGGCCGGCTGCCCCACCCCGTCTCCCGCGGCGGCGGAGGCTTGGAGCGGGCTCGTGTCGCTCGTGACCGCTCTCGGGAGTCGCGAGCCGGGCGATCTCGGTTCCCAGATCAAACGCATCAGGCTTTTCTATGCGCCGCTTCTCGAACGCCTGTACGACAACGCCCGCGCCCGCCTCATGGACCTCGAGCAGCTCGAGTGGATGGCCGGCCGCTTCCCCGACCGCACGCGTTTCCTGGCAGAGATCACCCTCGATCCGCCCACCTACACGGAAGACCTGGCAGGGCCCCCGCTCCTCGACGAAGACTTCCTCATCCTCTCCACCATGCATTCTGCAAAGGGCCTGGAGTGGGACGTGGTCTTCGTCATCCACGCCTCAGACGGCAACATCCCCTCCGATATGGCCACGGGCAAGCCGGAGGAGATCGAGGAGGAGCGCCGCCTGTTCTACGTCGCCCTCACCCGGGCGAAGGACTGGCTCTATGTCTGCCACCCCCTGCGCTACTACACGCACCCGCGCACTTTCAGCGACATCCACGGATATTCGCAGCCGAGCCGCTTCGTCTCGGCGAGCGTGCGCCAGGTGATGGACCTGTGCGCCGCATCGGAGGTCGTCGGCCCGGGCCCAGGAGTGCCGGGCGGACCCGACTCAGAGGGACACGCCAGCGCGGTGACCACGGAGGGTATTCGCAGGCGACTCAAGGACTTTTTCTAGGCCCCTCCGGGAACATGGGATAATGCGCGCCCACAGATGACCGACTAGGGCCGACCTGAACGTGCGACCTGAGCCCCGCGAACGCGGCGCAAGCGACCAGCACCGACGAGCGAGGATACGACATGGCAGAGACCCAGCCGAGACCGGCCACCCAGTGGCACCGCCTGACCACCGATGAGACCCTGCACCTGCTGGCGACCGACCTCGATACGGGTCTCAGCAGCGATGCCGTCGAAGCCCGCCGGGCCGAACACGGACCCAACAGCATCACTCCTCAGAAGACCACCGGCCCCCTCCAGCGCGCGTTGGCGCAGTTCAACCAGCCGTTGGTCATCATCCTCATCATCGCGGGCGCCATCACAGCGGCGTTGCGGGAGTGGGTGGACGCCGGAGTGATCTTCGGCGTGGTAGTGATCAACGCCATCATCGGCTACCTGCAGGAGGCGAAGGCGGTCAAGGCGATCGAGGCCTTGTCCCGCGCCATGACCACGGAGGCGACCACGGTGCGCGAGGGCCGGCGGGTGCGCATCTCAGCGGTCGAACTAGTGCCGGGCGACGTGGTGGTGCTCCAGGCCGGAGACAAAGTCCCCGCCGACCTGCGCCTCACGTACTCCCGCGACCTGCGCATAGACGAGTCCACCCTCACCGGCGAGTCTCTCCCTGTGGAGAAGAGCGCGCAGCCTCTGGAAGAAGAGACCCAGTTGGCCGACCGCGCCAACATGGCCTACGCCTCTACCCTCGCAACTGCCGGCCAGGGCACCGGCATCGTGGTCGCGATCGGCGACGGCACCGAGGTGGGCCGCATCTCGCACCTCATCTCCGAGGCCGAGGATCTGAAGACTCCGCTCACCCGCAAGATCGCCCACTTCAGCAAGCTGCTGCTCTTCATCATCCTGGGGCTGGCCGTCGTGACCGCCGTCGTCGGGATACTGCGCGGCGAGGGCGCCGTCGAGATGTTCATGGCGGCGGTGGCATTGGCAGTGGGCGCCATCCCCGAGGGACTCCCCGCGGCCGTGACCATCACGTTGGCCATCGGAGTGTCGCGCATGGCCCGGCGCCGGGCGATCATCCGCAAGCTGCCGGCAGTGGAGACCTTGGGAAGCACCACGGTCATCTGCTCCGACAAGACCGGCACCCTCACCGAGAACCAGATGACCGTGCAGCGTATCGCCGCCCGAGGCGGCGAGTACACGGTGAGCGGGGGCGGCTACACGCCCGAGGGCTCGATCGTCGCAGCCGCCCAGGACGCCTCCGAAGCGGCCGCGCTCACCGGGGACGCCGTCACCGGCGGGCTCGCCGAACTGCTGCGCGCGGGCGCCCTCTGCAACGACAGCTCTCTCTACCACGAAGACGAGCAGTGGCACATCAACGGCGACCCGACCGAAGCCGCCCTGCTGGTCTCGGCGGCCAAGGCCGGGTTGAACCGCGAAGAACTCGAGCACCACTTTCCCCGGCTGGACACGGTGCCCTTCGAATCAGAGCACCAGTACATGGCCACGCTGCACGCAACGACCCCAAACGCCGACCCGGGGGACGGTCGCGTAGCCTACGTGAAGGGCGCAATGGAGAAGGTATTGGCACGGTGCTCGGCCGAGCTGGGACCCGACAGCTCTGAGATCGAGCTCGAATCGACAAGGATCGAGCAGGCAGCGATGGAGATGGCTTCCTCGGGCCTGCGGGTACTCGCCTTCGCACGGAAGGACCTCCCAGACGAGACGGATGAGATCACCCACGTGCACGTCGAAGAGGGCCTGGTCTTCTTGGGGCTGCAGGGCATGATCGACCCGCCCCGGCAGGAAGCCCTCAATGCCATCGAGGCCTGCCACGCCGCCGGCGTGCAGGTGAAGATGATCACCGGCGACCACGCGCTGACCGCCATCGCCATCGCGACGCAACTGAAGCTCCACAAACCGGGTTGTGTCGAGGACGGCCCTATCAGGGCGGTCACGGGCACCGAGTTGGCCGCCATCGACGATGACGACCTCATCAAGGTGGTCGAGGACACCTTCGTCTTCGCCCGCGTCACTCCCGAGCAGAAGCTGCGGCTGGTCGACGCTCTGCAGAGCCAGAACCACGTGGTCGCCATGACCGGCGACGGCGTCAACGACGCCCCGGCCCTGCGGCAGGCCGACATCGGTGTGGCCATGGGCATCACCGGGACGGAGGTCGCCAAAGAAGCCGCCGACATGATCCTCACCGACGACAACTTCGCCTCTATCGAGGCCGCCGTCGAAGAGGGCCGTGGGGTCTTCGACAACCTCACCAAGTTCATCGCCTGGACCCTTCCCACCAACCTCGGCGAAGGCCTGGTTATCTTGGCCGCCGTTTTCGCCGGAATAGCGCTGCCCATCCTGCCGGTGCAGATCTTGTGGGTCAACATGACCACCGCCGTGCTCCTGGGTCTCATGCTGGCCTTCGAGCCCAAGGAGACGGGCATCATGGAACGACCTCCTCACGCGCCGAAGGCCCCCATCCTCGACAAGGTCCTCATGGGGAGGATCGCGATCGTGGGCGCCCTGCTGCTGGCCGGCGCCTTC
>JAFGIH010000616.1 GCA_016929985.1 Thermoleophilia bacterium
CGCTCCGGGTCGCCTGTACCCTGTCTGAATGATTATCGGTGGGGGATGGTCATCACATGATAGATACGCATTCACACCTGCTGCCGTTGGTCGACCACGGCTGCCCCGACCTCGAGACCTGTCTGGAGATGGCTCGGGAGGCGGCGGATTCGGGTGTGCGTACGGTGGTCTGCACCCCCCACTTTCTTGCCTGGAACGAAGCGCATGTGCAGCAGATCAGGGAGACGGCCGACATCGTGAGGGTCGCGCTCGCGCGGGCCCGCATCCCGCTCGATCTGGCGGTGGGCTTCGAGGTGGATGCGAGCGTGATAGTCGGTCTGGACACCCGGGTGCTTCCCAAGCTCACGTTCGAGGGGCCGGGCAACGCGATCCTGCTGGAGGTGCCTTACTCCGGTTGGCCGGTATACATGGAGGATGTGGTGTTCCGCCTGTCGGCGGCCGGCTTTCAGCCCGTGTTGGCTCACCCTGAGCGGAACGATCGCATCCAGAGGTCCTCGGAACCGCTGGTGCGATGTCTCAAGGCCGGCGCAGTGGCTCAGGGCACGGCGGCCAGCTTGACCGGCGAGTTCGGCCGCGCCGCGGTGCAGACGTTCCGGCGGCTGATGGTCGAGGGAGCCATCCGTCTGCTCGGGTCGGATGCTCACGCATACAGGCGCGACGGCTGGACGCTGCGGCCCATGCTCGCGGCCCTCGAGGGGCTGGTGGGCCCGGATGTCCTCGCCACGCTGGTGGAGGGAAACCCCCGCCGGCTCCTGGCCGGGGAGCCGCTTCTGCCGGTCGCCGCCGCGGGCGCCGGGGTCGAGGGGGCACGCAGAAGGAACGGGTGGAAGCGCACGCGGTGATCCGCATGCTACTGTATGCTCATGGACCCAGATGACCTCGACGGCAGAGAACCCCTCGGGCTGACCGACTACTTCCGCGTGATCAGAGAGCGCTGGTGGGTGATCGCGGCGACGGTCGCATTGGTGCTGATCGTGACGCTGGTGGTGTCGCTCACTTCCACGTCGCAGTACCGGGCGTCGACCAGCCTGCTGTATTCGAAGAGCAACCTGGAGCAGGTGGTGTTCGGCGTCCAGCTCTCCACCGCTTCGGGCTCCAGTGTGGATCGAGAGGTGCAGACCGGGGCTCTCTTAGTCGAGCTTGAGCCGGTCGCGGCGAGGGTGAAAGATGCGCTGGGCTCGGCGCGCAGCACCGCATCGCTCCTCGGCATGGTGAGCGTCCGCACCGAGACGAACAAGAACGTGGTGGAGATCACCGCGGAGAGCGACGACCCGGCTGAAGCCGCCGCCGTCGCCAACGAATTCGCCGAGCAGTTCAGGCTGTTCAAGCAAGAAGCCGACAGGGCCATCGTGGCGACGGTGCGGGAGCAGGTCAAGACTGAGCTCGACCAGCTGTCGGCGGAAGAGCTGGCTTCCGAGCGCGGTCAGAACCTCAGCCAGAAGTACGACGACCTGCGCATCATCGAGAGTATGCAGAACGGTGGATACACCATCGTGCAGCAGGCAACCCCGCCCGCGAGCCCCTTCGCGCCCCAGACCACGCGCAACGCCATCATCGCCCTGGTGCTCGGCCTTGTGCTGGGAGTGGCCTTGGCCTTCTTGCTCGACTACCTCGACAAGCGCATCAAGGATGAGAAGATGCTGGAGGCCGAGCTGGGGGTGCCTGTGTTGGCGGGCGTTCCCTTGATGGGGAAGCGGCGCGGACGGGACGCTGACGATCCCGGCGCGCCCGTGGGCTTCAGGAACAGCCCGGCGATGCTGGAGGCGTTCCGTACGCTCCGTTCCAGCCTGGAGTTCTTCGGCCTCGACAAGAAGCAGACCGTCTGGCTGATCACCAGCGGCATGCCGCAGGAAGGCAAGAGCGTCACCACGGCTAACCTGGGCCTCAGTCTGGCATTGTCGGGCAAGCGAGTGGTGGTGTTGGAGGCCGATCTCCGCCGGCCGATGGTGCACGAGTACTTGGCCATCGGCCAGGAACCGGGACTGTCGAACCTGCTGGCCGGCGCCAAGAGGATGGGAGACGTCCTCCAGTTCGTCAAGGCCGACCGCTTCATGCCCGAGGGGAGCCACAACCAGGCGGGCGGCGACCAGTCCGCTCAGCTGCAGCGCAATATCTACGCCATCGCCTCGGGGCCCCTGCCGCCCAACCCGGCTGAGCTTCTGGCCTCTGAGCGCATGACCAAGCTCATCAAGGATCTGGCCGGCATGACCGACTGCCTGCTCATCGATACCGCGCCTGTCTTGGCCGTGTCGGACGCGTTGACAGTGGCGCGCCACGTGGACGGCGTCATCGTGGTGACTCGCATCGGCGAGGCCACCAAGGACCAGGTGCGCGAGATGCGGGAGCTCTTCGAGCGTTCGGGTACGAGAGTCATAGGCGCGGTGGCCATGGGCGTCCAGCGGAGCCCGTCCTACTACCGCAGGCAGTCCTACGGGTACGTGTACGGCCCGAGCGTGTGAGGTCCGGGCCTGCCGCCAGGAGCGGCCGTGCTCTCACTGCGGCGGATGACCGCGCCTAGCGGGCGCCTCTGCGGTTGAGCACCACCCAGATCGTCTTGAGGATGATCCCCAGGTCCAGACCGAGCGACCAGTTGTCCAGGTAGTAACGGTCGAGCCTGACCATGTCTTCGAAGTCAAGGTCACTGCGTCCGGAGACCTGCCACAGACCGGTCACCCCAGGAAGGGCCTTGAGCCTGTAGAGATGCTCCTGTTCGTACTTCTCCACCTCGGCCGGTAGCGGGGGCCGGGGACCCACAACGCTCATCTCGTGGCGGAGCACATTGAAGAACTGCGGTAGTTCGTCCAGGCTCCACTTGCGTAGGATCCGGCCCACCCGGGTCAGACGGGGATCGTCGCGCATCTTGAACATGCGGCCCTCGGGATCGGCCTCGTTGGCGGCCTGCAGCTCCGCGAGCCGCCGGTCGGCGTCCTTGACCATGGTGCGGAACTTGTACATGTTGAAGCGGCGGCCGTTCTTGCCCACGCGCTGCTGGCGGTATATGAGGGGCAGGCCGGAGTCGGCCACCACCGCCG
>JAFGIH010000617.1 GCA_016929985.1 Thermoleophilia bacterium
CCACACCTTGGTGATCGAGTGGACCAGCGAATCTCCCAGTTCAAGGACCACGGTCAACCTGGATGCGTTAGATATTGGAGGGACGCTCATCCGCCCGGTAGGGTAAGATTCTCTGCGTCGTCGCAACCGCTGCGGCGTCGGTAGGGCCCGGTAGGTTGAGTGAGAGTACAGCGCAATTGTTCTGAGAGAAAAAGTTCTCTGTTTTCCGCTAAAGTTTTTACTTAGAGTGCCGACAGTCTCCGTATAGCTGTGATTTGTACAGGGCCGACCGATAACGGCAAGCAGAGTGGCGGTGATCACCATGAGACATTCCATGACAGGACGTTGGCAAAGAGGACGCCTGCGTCTATTCGGCTTGTTGTCTCTGTTCCTGGTCGTCTGCCTCTTCGTGTTCGGCGGAGCCCTTGCGCCTGCAGCGCAGGCTTTGGGCTACAGCGCTGAAGAGGTCGCTTTCGTTCAGTTGATCAACGAGTACCGGGCCAGTAAGGGCTTGGGCGCGCTCCTGGTGTCGGATCTGCTCTCGGAAGCGGCCGACCGGCACAACTCCGATATGGCCAAATACGGTTTCTTCAGCCACTATACGCAGCAGTCTGACTGGTTCCCAGCCAATGCGGCCCCCTGGGACCGCATGGCCGCGTGTGGCTATGGCTTCAACACTAATATGGGCGAGAACATCGCCGCGGGGTACGCCACAGCAGCCACGGTCATGGCGGGCTGGAAGAGCTCCCCGGGCCACAATGCCAGCATGCTCGGCGCCGACTACAAGGTAATGGGCGTGTCACTGGTGTACGCGAGCGGGACCAAGTACGGCTTCTACTGGACCACCGACTTCGGCGGTCACGTCGACTCGACGGCCCATAGCCTTGGGGAGGCGCTCGTCACTACCACGACGGCTCTGCCGACCACCACGACCGCGAAGCCCACGACGACTACGGTCCGGCCCACCACGACCACGGTCCGACCCACCACGACCACGAAATATGTGTCGCCGAGCCCAACGACCACAGCTGCCAAGCTGACGACTACCACCACGGTGGCGAAGCCGACCACTACCACGGTCAAGCCGACCACCACCACGGTCAAGCCGACCACGCCCACCACGGTCGCCACGAGCTCGCCGCAGTTCACGGACGTGGGCAGCTCCACGCTGTATGTCGACTCGATCTACCTGTTGGCAGCACGAGGTGTGGTTGGAGGTTACTCTGACGGGCGGTTCGGCCCTTACGACAACGTGACTCGGCAGCAGTTCGCCAAGATGATCATCCTGGCTCTGGACCGACAGGTCTCGTATGTGTCGGCCTGCTCCTTCAAGGACGTCACAACGCAGCCTAGCCCTAACGACCCACTCTATCCGGCCGGCTACATCACGGCATGTGCCTCTGCGGGAATCACCGTGGGCAAGACGCCTGACACCTTCGGTCCGTACGACAAGATCACTCGGGCCCAGCTGATCACCATGGTGTCGCGTGCCGGTAACCTGGCAAACGTGCCGTCGTGGTACGAGCCCCCGTTTGAGAACTTCAGTGCTACGCACTACCCCTGGGCCGCCCGGGCTGCGTATGCTGGGATCCTTGACGGATACGCGGGCATGGGCGCCGGGTTCGACTTCTTCTCTCCAGCGACTCGCGGCGAGGTGTGCCTGGTCCTCGCCAATCTCCTCGGGCTCTAGGCCTTAATAGCACCGGGCCCGCCCAGTGGCGGGCCCGGTTTCTACTTTCTCACTGCACCGGCACGAACCTCACTGCGTCTGAAACCACGTAGCCGTTCGCGCCGGTCGCCCACAGCGTGACGCTGCCGATACCCGTGGCGTACCCCGCGTTGAAGTGGTGGCGACCGATCGCATACCACATCC
Organism: Thermoleophilia bacterium; assembly: GCA_016929985.1. The sequence goes on from JAFGIH010000617.1 coordinate 1,853, forward strand.
CGCCGTTGTAGCGTTGGTCGACGAAGAAGACACGTTGGCCGCCCGGGGTGTTGACGGTAGCTCTCGCCATCGAGGCGCGGTTGGATCCTGACGTCCAGCGGATGTAGACGTCGTAGTAGCCGGAGGACGGGAACCGCGGCGTCCAGCGGGCCCAGGCGGTGGCGGAAGTGCCCACCTGCGTCTGATAGTCGTCACCGTAGTACCCAGAGACGCTGGTCGAGCGGGTCCAGTTAGCTCCCACGTCTCCGCCGCCGACGCTCTTGGCGGTGGGGTTGTCGAGGATGATGCTCGATGTCTCGAGCAGTGCGGCCCGCCAGCGCGGCAAATAGCTGCTCGAAAGGTAGACGCTGGCCCTGCGCAGGGCGCGTCCGGTGCCCGGTGCTTCGTAGATGATGGGGGAGTTCCACACGTCTCCACCCGCGTAGATCACCACATGCCCGGCGAAGCCGTTGTTGTAGGCGAGGATATCGCCCTCCTTCAGTTGAAGCCGCGAGCTGAGCGCAGACCATGGGCCTGTGCAATTGTAGAAGTCGTAGCTGGTGTAACGCGGTGAGATATTGGCGTTCGACCCATCCTCCTCCTGGTAGAGCATGGTGCGGGGCACTTCCCAGCATTTGAGGACCAGTCCGGAGCAGTCGGTACCCGCTCCGGAGCCGGTGTTCGGCGCCCAACTCTCTTTGCCCCATGCGTAGGTGAGCCCCAGTGCGGTCTCCGCGCGGGAGATGATCTCCGACCGAGTCATTGTGGGGAGGGCGGCCTGCGCACTGGAGACGGCAGGACCGAAGACTAGGGCCAGAGCCGAAAGTGCGATCGTCAGACCCGCAAGGATCGTGGAGGTTCTCATGGCTGCACCTCCACGGTCGCGTCGGCAGTGTCTGCCCCGGCGAACGAGTGGACGAAGATGCTGTACCCGTCGTCGCCGGCTACCGGCTGTAGGACGCGGCCGTCCGGGGCGACCACATAGGGCCGGCCCACATAAGCGTAGGACTGGTCGGCCAGCAGCAACTCGTCACCGGGCCGCACGTCGGTGGGGCCGTTCAAGACTGGGCTCCCGTTCTTGTCGGCCGTCAGCCTCGTGAGGATGATTGACGCGTCCCCGTCGTCTTTCAGGCCCTTGTCGAGCAGACGTGCCCCGATGATGAGCCCGCCGTGACCGTCACCGTCCACGGAGACGAGGTGGTCGAGGTCGCGGCCCGGCGCCAACGACTGTCTGAAATCGCCCTTCTGGGTGCTCGCGAGCGTGCCCCTGTCGACGTGGAATATCCTGATGCGCGCGCTCTTCCCCGGCGCGTAGGAGACCTTCGCTACCTGCTCCAAATGCGCATCCACGGGACGGCCTGCCAGTGCCCGGGGTGATGCATGGGTGGACGGATGGACCAAGAGGCTGCTGTCGTGTGCCACCTCCACGCACGGTCCCTCGGGTGTCGCGAACAGCGCCGTCACCACATCGGGCAGGTCAGGGAGCGGCGTCGTGTCCAGGACCGCGCCGGTCCAATCGATGGTCACCGCTTGTCGGTCGGCATCGCAATCGAGTATGTGGAGTCGCTCGTCATCGACGGCAAGGAAACGCGGCTCCGCCAGCGAGATCGTTACCGCGGCGGTGTCCCGCCCTTGTGAATCGAGTAACAGCACGCGGTGGTTGACGGAATCGAGCACAGCGATCCTTCCGTCGGGGGCGACCGCCAGCGCCTCCGGACCGGAGGTCAGTCCCTCTGCCGGCCTCACCAGGCCCACCTGGCCCTCACCACTTCCCCACGGCAGCGTGACGAGCAGCAGTCCCGGAGACGGCGAATCAGAATGGCGAGAAGCCGCCGCGGGCGCGCCGCGCCCCTGTGGAGGACCCCCTTCGGCCCCGAAGACCAAGCTTGGCACCGACACGGCGCATGTCACCACCGCGCACAGAGCGACCGCGACGGTGAGTCGTAGAACCGTCGTTGGACGACGCCGGATGTGGCGACACCACCCCGGTTCAAGGGTGGGTAAGGAAGGTGCTCGTGGTCTCATGATGGTCTCCTCCTCAACCTCGGATGGATGAACATTCCGAGGCTATGAGGGGTCGCCAATGACGGACCATGAGACCTAAGACCGATGTTGGCGGCGCAGCCGCGCGGCTCCGCGGCGCCGAGTCTAAGCCCAGCGCTCGGCAGTCAGTTGATCCCCGTGGCCTTGAAGAAGGTGTAGCAGAACACCCCGTCGGGTTCCGCCGCGCGGTGCAGACCGGCGACGCCCCGATTCCACGTCTGAGCGTCGATCAGGCCCGTCTCTAGGGCTTGTTCACGCACTCCCTCGACCATTGCGGCGAAGGTGTTGCGGGTGAAGCCCTCCACCAGGTCGGGTCGTGAAGCATCGGCGTACACGAACTTGGGCGCCACACACACATGGGAGAGCCCCGCGGCCACCAGCATGGGGTAGAGACGTCGCCCGATGAGTGAGTCGCCGCCGGCTTCGGCCTGGAGCCGTACCAAGCACTCTATGGCGCGGCGCGCGTCGGCGTTCTCCGGATGGAAGAAGGTCGAGCCATGGTCGCCTTCGATGACGGTCAGGGTACCGCTGGGCTTGGTGACCGCGCGCAGCGCTGCCAGGGCTCCCCCGGGGTCCTTGAGGTGCTCAAGCACGAAGCAGACGAACACGTGATCGAAACTCTGAGGCGGAAAGGGGAGATCGAAGATGTCGGCCCTCTCGAAGACCACATTGGTCAGTCCGGCCGCCTCCACCCGCTGCCGTGCGACCGCAAGTGACTCCTCCGAGATGTCTATGGACGTGATGGCTGCGCCTGGGCTGTTGCGCGCCAGCGTGACTGTCTGTGCGCCCACTCCGCAACCGGCCTCCAGCACCCGCCCGCCGGCCGGGAAGGCCGTACCCGAATGCAGGAACTCGGTGAGCGCGGTCGCCTGGTCGACGAGCCGCTCGCTCTCCCTAGGGGTGTACCCGTGGACGTAGTCCGGTCTGCCTGGTTGATCCGAGTGCATGGCTGCATGTTACCAGTGCTGTAAACTGAGTCGGGCGCGCCTCGGTCTGGGGTAGCGCCTAACAAGCAGGAGGCCTCCGTGATCGTTCTCTTCTTTGCCGATGTGATCGGCAAGCCGGGCCGGGAGCTGCTCATGAGCAAGCTGCCCGTGCTCCGCGAGCGCTACAACGCCGACGCCGTCATCGCGAACGGCGAGAACGCCACCGACGGCACCGGTATCAGGCCCAAACACGCGGAGGCGCTGTTCGCAGCCGGAGTGGACGTCATCACCACCGGCAATCACATCTGGCGGCAGCGCGATGTCTACCGCTACCTTGACGAGAACCCGCGCATCATCCGCCCCTTCAATTTCCTTGAATCCAATCCCGGCCGCGGTGTCACGGTGGTCGACACTTCTGGCGGCCGGCTGGGCGTGATCAACCTGAGTGGCGATCTCTATCTGTATCCGGCCCGCTCGCCTTTCGAAGTCATTGAGCAGGCTTTGGAACAACTACACGGAGTGCGCACCATCTTCGTCGATCTGCATGCTGAAGCCACGAGCGAGAAGGTGGCCATGGGCTGGCTGCTGGACGGCCGCGTAAGCGCGGTGATCGGTACGCACACGCATGTCCGCACCGCCGACGCCCGGATCCTGCCCGGAGGCACCGCCTGCATGACCGACGCAGGTATGTGTGGTCCCCGGGACTCGGTGATAGGGGTCAAGAAGGAACTCGTCCTGGAACGGCTGATGACGCGGATGCCGGTGCGCTTCGAAGTGGCCGATGGAGACGTGTGGCTGGAAGGCGTCTGCGTGGAAACGGGCGCCGACGGCCGCGCCGTGCGCATCGAGCCCTTCGAGGCGAACGCGGACGCTGCCTAGCGTCTGCGAGTGGCCGAGGGGGCGCAGGGACCGCCTCGGAGCACTGCGGAGTACCGCAAAGCTCCGCGCCGATCCCCGCACCTCCTCGGCGGCCCTCACCGTCGCTCGGCCGCTTTTTGGGTGTCGGTCGTCGCGAGGTCTGCTTGTGCATCTGGGGGCGCGGAGGCGCTCCCCGGCTCGCGTCGCGCAGCACGCGGCCGAGGGTTGTGCCACCAGTGCCCTATTGGAACTCTGCACCCTGACTATGAGGGCACCGCAGAAGCGGTGAGTGCCGGAGGGAAGCTTTGCGGTACGCCCGCAGTGCTTCCCGAGGGCGCTTGCCGCTTCTGCGGTCACTCACTGAGATCGTAGAAGACCAGCCCCGTCGGCAGCTTCGGATAGAAGAACGTCGCCTTCTGGGGCATGCGTTCGCCGGCGAAAGCGCATTCGCGGATCTGGTCCAGCCCCGTGGGGTTCATGAAGAATCCGGCCTGGAACTCGCCGCTCTGAAGGCGGGCGAAGGTCTCGGCGGGATCTTTGAAGTACGTGACGTACCGCTCGGCCGCCATATCGGCGGGGGTGAGGCCCAGGGCCTTCTCCAGAACGAGCGTCTGGAGGATGGTGACGTCGAGTTCCTGGTAGGCGGCGATGTGGCCCGGCGCCGCCGCGCGCGCCGCGGCCG
>JAFGIH010000618.1 GCA_016929985.1 Thermoleophilia bacterium
ACCTCGAGCTCGCCGGCCTCGATCTTGGAGATATCCAATACGTCATTGATGAGGTCCAGCAGATGCCTAGCGCTCGTTCGCACCATGCCGATCTGCTTGTCCTGCTCGGCGTTCAGGGGGCCAGCGAGACCTTGTTGCAGGATCCCGCTGAAGCCGATGATGGAGTTGAGCGGAGTGCGGAGCTCGTGTGACATGGTGGCCAGAAAGGCCGACTTGACCCTGTCCGCGGCTTCCGCCCGCTCTTTGGCGGCGGCCAGCTCGGCCGTGCGCTCCACCACCCGCTCTTCCATCTCCAGGTTGGCCTCCCGGAGTTCGCGCGTGCGCACGCTTACCCGGTGCCGCAGCAGGAAGACCCAGAGCACGCTGGTGAGGAGCGCGATGCCCAGCACCAGGCTGAGGATCTTCGCCCAGGCCGGGAACTCGAAGTCGACCTTTTTGGCGGTCCATTTCTCGAGGGAGTCGTAGTATGTGGACCCTGTGTCTTGCTTCAGATCTTGGAGGCGGCGGTCGATAGCGCCCAGCAGATCTCGGGGATCGCCCAGAGAGGCTGCGAAGAACAGGTCTGAGGGTGCGAACACGATGCCGGTATCCTGCAGCTTCATATCGCCGGCATGCGCCGGACCGTAGAAGCGGTTGGTGACCACGGCCTCGGCCTCTCCGCTCGCCACCATCTCGAGCGCCGTCTCGTAATCGGGCGCGGAGAGGAGGGTGGCGTCGATGCCGAAACCGCTCGCCAGTTGCTTGAAGCTCTGCTGTTGGATGGAACCCTCGAGAAACACGATCCGCCTGCCGTTCAGGGCGATCAGAGACCCGATGCCGCTGTCGGCCTGGGCGTATACCTGCGACCACGACGACAACACCGATACCTCGTGGAAGGCGTACATCCGGGCCCGGTCTGAGGAATGCGCCACATCGGGCAGAAGGTCGATCTCGCCTGTGCCAAGGCGCGTCAGGCCCTCGACGAAGGTTCCCGGCACATACCGCAGAGCCCAACCTTCGTCGGCTGCGATGCTGGTGATGACGTCGATGAAGATGCCCGCGGGTTCGCCGGACTCGGAGGTGAAGACCTTCGGCGCGTTCTCATATACGCCGACGGTCACTACCTTGGAAGCGGAGTCGGGCCGGGCGTTGACGGGACCGGCCCCCATGGCGGCGACGAGCAGCAAGAAGACGGCCAGAAACAGGCAATACCGACCTGGACCGCCCGCACGCATCAGCACTGCTTCACCCCCCGCAGGTCCTCGTGCGCAGATGCAACATGGCGAACTATATCACCCGAGTATGGCCTTTCGGGGTCGGCTCCGTGCTGGTCCGGTCCGCCATCCTTGGCGTCGGGGAACCCCGCCGAACTAGACCACCCTGTCCATTAGCGATACCATAAGACGACCTTTAAACGAGTCCCGTGAGACCGAAAGGAATGTTGGATGGACACCAGTCCGCGTCCTCCTATGCCCAGGCTGGCCTGCCGGGCTCTTCCCCCCGAACGTTTCGTTCTCTCCGGCGTACGGTTGTTCGACCTCCAGCACGGGGTGGACCAAGAGGGCGACCTGCTGGTGGAAGGCGGCACGATCTCCGCTCTCGGCGAAGGGGTGGAGAGGCCCGCGGGCGTGGAGGTGCTCGAAGATCTGTCCGGGTGCTGGGTGTTCCCCGGCTTCGTCGATCCGCATACCCATCTGCGCACCCCCGGCTACGAATACAAGGAAGACCTGGCCTCAGGCTCGCGGGCGGCTGCAGCCGGGGGATTCGTCGTCGTGGTGGCTATGGCCAACACCGACCCGGTGGTCGATTCCGGACCCGTGGCGGCCTGGGTCTTGGACCAAGCGTCCAGAGAGGCGGTCATCCGCATCGGCCAGGTGGGGGCGGTAAGCAAGGCCCTCAAGGGTGAGGAGTTGGCCGAGATGCGCGAACTGGCCGACGCCGGAGTGGCGGCCTTCTCCGACGACGGCGAACCCCTGTCCGACGCAGATCTTCTGCTGCACGCGCTACGCTACGCGCGCGGGACAGGACGCCCCCTGCTGCTGCACCTCGAGAACAAGAGCCTCTCCGCGGACGGAGTCATGCACGAGGGCAAGTGGAGCGCCCGTTTGGGGCTGCGGGGCATCCCCGTGGCCTGTGAGTCGGGACCCCTGGCCCGCGATCTGGAGATCGTCCGCTACGTCGACGCCGAGGAGAAGCGGTTGGAGGCGGCACGGGGCAACGCGGAGCCCGCCGTGTCTCGCTCGGTGCCGCTCGTGCACTTCCAGCATCTGAGCGCCGCCGACAGCCTCGTCTTGGCGCGCCGGGCGAAGGGGGAGGGGTTGCCGGTCACGTTTGAGGCTACTCCTCATCACCTGCTGCTCACCGACGAGCGTGTCGCCGGCTTCGATCAGAACCTCAGGGTGAATCCGCCCCTCCGCTCCACGAGCGATCGGGAGGCGCTGGTGGCGGCCCTCGTCGACGGGACGATCGATTGTGTGGGTACCGACCATGCGCCGCACGCCCCGCAGGAGAAGGAGGTGCCCATAGAGGACGCCCTGTGCGGCACCACCGGTCTCGAGACGGCCTTCGCCGCCCTCTACACCGGCCTGGTTCTGACCGGCGCCGTTTCGCTGGCTCGGTTGGTGGAGGCCATGTCCGGGGGGCCCTGCCGGGTGCTGGGCCTTTCCGAACCGCGTTTGGCTGTGGGGGCGACCGCCGACTTCTGCGTGGTCGACCTTTCCGAGGCCTGGGAGGTCACGCCCGCGACGCTGCGGGGCAAGAGCCGCAATTGCGCCTTCCTCGGCGAGAAGCTGGTCGGACGGGTGCGGCTCACGGTGGTAGATGGGGCGCGCCGCTTCACGCGCGCCCGGGGAGAGGTCTGATGTACCGGGGCGACGTGCCCGGCTATGTGGCGCTGCGAGACGGTACGGTGTTCTCTGGCTTCGGTTTCGGGTGCGAGGGCCGGGTGCTGGGCGAGGTGGTCTTCAACACGGGCATGAGCGGCTACCAGGAGATCGTCACCGACCCCTCCTACCACGGGCAGATGGTGACGTTCACCTACCCGATGATCGGCAATTATGGAGCGTCCGAGCATCTTCTCGAGTCAGACCACGTCCACTCCCGCGCCATCATCGTGCGCGAAGCCAAGAACACGGCGTGGAACGGCACCTGCCCGGAGGGGTGGATCGACTGGCTGGCGGCCCGCGGCATCGTGGGGGTGGGCGGCATCGACACCCGTGCGCTTACGAGGCGCATCCGCGAGCACGGGGCCATGCCCGCCTGCGTGGCGGCAGGCCCGGACCTCAGGGTGGACGAGTTGTTGGCTGCCGCGCAGGCCTTCCCCGACATGGCAGGGCAGGACCTGGCGAGTGCGGTCACCTGCAACGCGCCCTACGAGTGGGCGCAGGAGCGCACGGCTACGGGCCGGGAGAGCATCTTCCACGTGGTGGCCTACGACTACGGCATCAAGCGGAGCATCCTCCGCAATCTGAATGCGGCAGGCTGCCGGGTGACCGTGGTCCCGGCTCACTGGACCGCCGAGCAGACCCTGGCCCTGGAGCCCGACGGCGTGTTCCTCTCCAACGGGCCCGGCGATCCGGCGGCCGTAGGGTACGCGGTAGACACAATAAGAGAGTTGCTGGGCCGGGTGCCCGTGTTCGGCATCTGTCTCGGGCATCAGCTCCTGGCGTTGGCCATCGGGCTCTCGACCTACAAGCTCAAGTTCGGGCATCGCGGGGCCAACCATCCGGTTAGAGACTATCTGACCGGCCGGGTGGAGATCACCAGCCAGAACCACGGTTTCGCCGTAGAACCGCCGGCGGTGGTGCGGGAGGCGCTGGCGCGGGGCTCTGTGGTGGGCGAGGGTGGGGTCGCGGGGCTGGATGCGGGCGATATGCTGCTGGATACGCAGTACGGTCGCGCGCAGATCACTCATCTCAATCTGAACGATGGCACGGTCGAAGGATTGAGGTTGCTCGAGCTGCCCGTGTACTCGGTGCAATACCATCCCGAGGCAGGTCCCGGGCCACATGACAGCCAATATCTATTCACGCGCTTCGTCGAGGCGATGTGCAAGAACGCCGGTATGCAGTCTGGCGTCCGGTAGGAGGAGGCGATGGATTTGCCGGCAGAGCCTTTAGGAAATCCGCAAGGCGGCGGTCCGCAGCGCGGCGGCAACGGCCACAAGAAGCCCGAACTGAAGCTGCGCATGTCCGAGCAGGTGGGGGCGGGCGTATACGCCAACAGCATGTTGGTGAGCCACTCCCCGAGCGAATTCATCCTCGACTTCGCACTGGTCACAGGGGGATCCGGCCAGGTGGTGGCTCGAGTCATAACCAATCCTTCTCATATGAAGAGGGTAGTGGCGGCCCTGGAAGACAACATCCGCAAGTATGAGGCCCAGTTCGGGCCCATCAAGCCGCCGGCGGCCGAAGAGCATTAGAGGAGGCACAGCGATGCTGGCAGTAGGCGACAAGGCGCCGCTCTTCGTGGCGCCGGGCACAGATGGCGAGACCTCCCTCGCGGCTCTGCTCGAGAGAGGGCCGGTGGTGCTCTACTTCTTCCCGAAAGCCATGACGCCTGGCTGAACCGCCGAAGCGGTTGAGTTCAACCAACTGCTGCCGGAGTTCGAGACGTTGGGTGTGACCGTGGTGGGCTGCTCGGTAGACCCTGTGGCCAAGCTCCAGAAGTTCCGCGAGAAGCATGAATTGAAGTTCCACTTCGCGAGCGACGTCGACCGGGCTATCGGGGCTGCCTATGGCACGCTCAAAGGAGATCTCACCACCTCTCACGAACGAGATACCGTGATGATTAGCGTTGGGGGAGATATTTTGTTAGCCTATCAACGGGTGGACGCCCGAGGACATGCGGGCACTGTGTTGACCGACGCGAGGAGACTGCGTGACGAGGTGCGGATGTAAGATAGAGCGGCTATCCAGGCGGAACTGTGCGTGGGCACGCCGCCTTGGTTTGTTGATGGCGGTCGTATCGTTCTTGTGCTTGCTGGGTCTGGCTCCCTATTCTGCGCCTGACCAGGTGGTGGCCAAGGCCGATGTCCCCCTGGATGTCGACAGTTATGACACCATCAAGTCAGATACCCCCGGCCCCGAGAGCGCAGGGCCCGGCACCACCGAGGCTAAGACCGGCGAGCCCGGCACCACAGGGCCGGAGGGAACCGAGCCCGATGCTGACGCCGGTGCCGGTGACGACGGTGATGCAGCCGATGCTCTGCCGACGGTGGATGTGGACGTCGTCGTCTATGCCACCCAGACGTCGGGGCTGGCAGCTGTGCGCGAGCTGGCCCTCGGCGCTCCCCACCTGCGGGTAGCCCTGATCTCGTGTGGCAACCTCTTGGAGACCCCACTGACGCAGGGGTTGAGCGTAGAGGACGCCCGCAACATCGACACCATCAGCGGCGGCTTCTACGACGAGTGGCGTGAGGGGGTCATCCGCTCCTACGCGTTGATGGGCCGCAAGGCCTTTTCCAGCAGCGGCCGCTTCGTCTACGAGCCGGAGGTGGCGGCCACCGTCCTGTGGAAGTACGTGACGGGTGACAACGCGCCCAATGCCCAGTTCTATTCGGCGAAGTTGCTGGCAGCCGGCGACGAGGCAGAGAAGCGGTACGTGGATATCCAGGTGGAGGGCACCGGCCCCCTCCGGCTGAACACCAAGTACTTCATCGACGCGAGTGTCGAGGGAGATTTGGCTCGCATGCTGGGGGCGGACTATCGCATCGGCCGTGATGAGGTCGTGTACAACGACGTGGCTGGGAACAGGCCCACCTACCCGAATCTGGTGAACGGCTATAGCACCGCTCCTCAAAGGTTCTCCGCGCTGCTGACTCTGAAAGTCTATGCATCGGGCACCGCCCCGCGCGTGGCTGGGATGGTGCATCCCAACTACAACCCCGACTCGTATGCGGGTATGACGTTCGCTTCGAAGCATGTGGCCGCGTTCAACAGCAGCTGGAGCATGAGGATCGCCACGCTTCCCAACGGCAAGCGCGAGCTCAACGAGACCTGGAGCGACTGGCCGGACATCGGTCTGGCTTTCCAGTGGGTTTTCGAGCCCGACAAGCGTGGGGAGATCCGCAAGCGCGTGCTGGAATGGTCTATCAACCGGGTGCGCTACCTGCAGGAGCACGGCTATCCGCGCGTGGGCATCGCCTCGATCCCGCAGAAGCTGTACGTGCGCGAGGGTCCCCGCGTCGTGGGTTTGGACACCTATACGGTCGATGATCTCCGCAACGGGTTTCTCCGTGACCCGGTGGCCATCGGCTGCTACTGTGAGTACGACCGGCACGATGCCTTCGCCCCGAACCATATCGAGACGACCCGCTGTGTCTACATGCCCATGCAGGCCCTCATGGCTGCCGACCATCCGGCGCTGCTCGTCTCCACAGCTGTGTCTACCGATTGCGCCACCTACAGCTCGGCTGTGCGCATGGAGCACACCCGGGCCAACATGGGCGCGGCCGCGGCGATGATCCTCATCGCGGCCGACCTGCAAGGGGTCGAGCCGACCGAGGTCTCCTACGAGACCGTACGGACGCTTCTCTTGACCCGGGGATACCAGGTCAACTGATCACTGCTTGACTCTGTCCTGGAACCGCGACTCGGCGCGTCCGCCGTCGCCGGCGACCAGCGCCTCGTACGGGGGTATGGCGTAGACGCGGATCTTGTGATCCAAGAAGTCTGAGAAGGCCAGCAGAGACCCGTCGGGCGATACGTCTAAGCCGGTGCACTGGTTGCCTCCCACGATGGCATCGGCGATCGCGCCCGACACTGTGTCGATGGCAAGGACGGTGCCCCACTCAGGGCCGGGGACATAGTACGATTCGGCGTTGTCTTTGCCCCGGTTCGAGACGTAGAGCACTTTGCCGTCGGGGGAGAGGTCCATCGAGTTGGGCCGCTGGTCGGTGTTGGCCAGCTTGGAGACCTCATCGGTGAGCAGGTCGACCACGTAGACCTCGTTGGTGGACATGTCGTCGACGTACAAGAGGCCCAGGGCCTCGTCGGGCACCATGTGTCTCATGGCGCCGCCCGTCTCGAAGATCACTCT
>JAFGIH010000619.1 GCA_016929985.1 Thermoleophilia bacterium
ATCGACCGCTGCCAGCCCTTCTGGAACCTCAAGTACATCCTCAAGCAGCCCATCGTCGAGCCGGGACGCCCCGAGCGGCTGGGCGCCTTCTTGAGCTGCGCTGGGACCAAGTCGTTCAACTCGTTCGACGGGAGCAACAAGGTGGTGAGGACCTTGTGGACGGTCCTTGACATCACGTCGGCGGGCGACGTCCTCTGTCCCGGAGTGGATGGCAAGGGTGACATACACGGCGAACCCGGAGCGAGGGTGGCGGCCGAGCAACTCGGACGCCTGCTCGCCCGCGAGACCGACAGAAAGGGAGGGCCTGATGACTAACGAGGTCAAGACCTGCATCGAGTGTGGCCAGCCGCTCGCCGACCGCGTGGAGGAAGCCGAGCGCACCGGCACAGGAGTGAGCCGCTCCACAGGCGAATGCAGTACCTACAGGGTATGGTTCTGCGTCAACACCGAGTGCGTGCTCTACAAGACCGACCTGTATCGTGAACAGATAGCCGATAGATCCGATAGGTGAGCCACACTCATGTCTCTCGCGCGTGAGGAGAGATCTGGAAAGGGGAGGAATGCAAAAGCGTCTGCATCGGTCGCGCACCGACAAGATGATCGGGGGAGTGTGCGGCGGTCTTGGGGAGTACTTCGGCATCGACCCCACCATAGTGAGGGTGGTCTGGGTAGCGATCACGCTGTTCGGCGGCGCGGGGATACTCGCCTACCTGATTCTATGGATCATCATGCCCCAGGATCCCGCGGGCCCGGTGCCTCCGGCCTGATATAGTCGACCAGTCCGGGTCGCAAGACCCTGGTGTTCCCAGAAGGAGGAGAGACGTATGGCTTGCTTTGTCGCGCCTGCCGCTGTGGCTGTTGTCACGACGGTCGTGCAGAGGGTCGTGAAGAACAAAGAGGCGGCCACCATCGGGGGGCAGGCCGGTAAGACAGTGGGCAAGTGGACCCAGAGGTTGCGCTGGCTCAACACCATGCTGTGGGGCGGGTCGGCGCTTCTGGCGCTCGAACACGTCTGGCACGGGGAGGTCGTGCCCTGGCCACCCTTCCTCACGGCGGTGGAGACGCCGGGTGGGGTCGGGCCGATGTTCCATGAGATGCTCACCTATGGCCTGACCATGACCGCCGTGGTTGTTGCCGCTTGGGGGATCATGGTTGGCGTCGCTGAGTTGCGAACCAGGGCGGCAAAGCTGCCCGAGACTGAGACAGAGGTCGTGAGCGGAGGCCGGTGATGTGGCTGCTCATCACCGCGGGCGCTGCGCTCGTCGCCAGTGTCCTCTGGTACTTTGTGAGGCCGCGTGACAGGTACAAGCTTGGGTTCCTCAGCCTCGTTTTCTGGGGCGCCACACTGATGTGGTTGGTCGACCACGTGATGGCCTACATCCAGGAGGGCGGGGCCTTCTTCGAATTCGGCGCGCAAGCGACCGCGGTGGGACTTTCCGTGCTCGTCCTCGGCCTTCTCATATGGTTGGTGCGGCTGTCCGCGGGTCACTCCAAGCGGGTCCTCCGGGCGGTCCTCAAGAGGTGACGGCGGGCCGCCTTCGCGCGTTGGAAAGGGGGTGATGGTCTATGGACGAGATCCCCAGGCTGACGACGCTTTCGCACGGCTCCGGCTGAGCATGCAAGCTGGGCCCCAAGGACTTGGGGCAGGTCATGGCCATGCTGCCGCGGGTCGATGATTCGGCCTTGCTCGTAGGCGCGGATACTCTGGACGACGCCGCTATCTACCGCCTGAGCGATGAACTCGCGCTGGTGCAGACGGTCGATTTCTTCACGCCGGTGGTGGATGACCCCTACGACTTCGGCCGTATCGCCGCGGCCAACGCCTTCTCGGACATCTACGCCATGGGGGCGCAGCCGCTCACGGCTCTCAACATAGTGTGCTTTCCGTCGGGCGTGCTCCCCCTCGACTATCTCGGCCGCATGCTCCAGGGAGGAGCTGAGATCGCCCGGCAGGCCGGCGCGACGATCGTCGGCGGGCACACCATCGACGATCCCGAGCCCAAGTACGGCCTGGCGGTGACGGGCGTCATCAAGCCTGGCGAGCAGCTCGCCAACGCCGGCGCTGTAGTCGGCGATCTGCTCGTGCTGACGAAGCCGCTCGGCACGGGGATAGTCGCGACCGCCATCAAGCAGGGCAAGGCCTCTCCCAGTATCATCTCGGCCGCCATCTCGTCCATGGTCGAACTGAACAAGGCCGGCGCCCAGGTGGCGCGGGAGTGCGGGGCGAGCGCTCTCACCGACATCACCGGCTTCGGGCTGCTGGGGCATCTCACCGAGATGTGCCGCGCCGGCGGGGTGAGTGCTGAGGTGTGGTTCGACCGGCTGCCGCTTCTTGCTGGGGCCGAGGACTTGGTCCGCGACGGCGTCGTGCCGGGCGGTACCCGGCGCAACCTGGAGTACGTACAGCCGTGGACCGCTTTCGAAGCGACCCTGGAGCCGTGGCAGCTCCTGCTCTGCGCCGACGCTCAGACTTCCGGGGGTCTGCTCTTGGCCGTGAGCCCGGACACGGTGGAGCTGGTAGTGCAGCGATTGGCGGAACTGCGAACCGCCGCGGCCGCCGTGATCGGGACGATCCGGGCCGGCGGCGAACCTCTCCTCAGCGTGCGCGCAGTAGCACCGACAGATTGACGCAGGTGCCGCCTTCGGGCGAGCGCACGAAGGTGACCTCGTCCATGAGGGCCACCATAAGGGGCAGGCCTAATCCTCGATTGCCGGCCATCTGTTTGCAGGGGTTGGGGGGTCGGAAGCTGCCTACGTCGCTGACTGTGAAGGTCAGGCGCTCAGCCTCGATCAGGGCGCGGACCCGCAGTGGCACCGTCTCGCAGCCCGCATGCTCCACGACGTTGGCGCAGGCCTCCGAGACGGCGACCTTGAGGTCGAACACACGCTCGCGATCCAGAGCGACCTCGGCGGCGACTTCCTCCACGAATCTGCGTATGTCGACGAGCCGGGCGGTCTCGGACTCTACCTCGATGGCCCGGAAGTAGCTCTCACACGCGGGGGTCACGGCGCCCCCGTCTCTTCACCCAAGGCGATCTCGGCCGCCTGCCGATCGTCGAAGATGCGCACGTCCGGATCGGCCAAGAGCCCGACGAGTTCGAAGAGCCGCCGCACGTTGGAGTTGGGCGCGATGAGGCCCAACCAGCCGTCATCAGGCAGGTCGCGAAGGGCGGAGAAGAGCACTGACAACCCGCCGCTGTCGATGTAGCTCACCTCGGTCAGGTCGAGAAGGATGATCCTGCTGCCGCCGGCCAGGCTATCGCGAAGAGCGGTCTCGAGACCGCCACACGTGTCGTGATCGATGTCCCCCTGCGTCTCCAGGAGAGGCGCGTTCCTGAGACTGCCCGTCTGTACGTCCATCAGCCCCGAGTCAAAGTCGGATTCACAACGACTCCGTTCTTCTCCCCCCCGTCGCGGCAGACTAAACACCAGCAGTGTCGATGCTCTATTTCGCCGGCTCCCAGCGCAGTACGGGATGCCGTGCCGCGGCGGTCTCGTCCGGTCTCCGTACTGGGGTGGAGTGCGGGGCGTCGCGGACCAGCTGAGGCTCGTCGCGCAACTCCCGGTCGATCTGTCTCATGGCGGCTACGAACGCATCGAGCATGGGGATGTCCTCAGTCTCGGTGGGCTCGACCATCAGAGCCTCCGGGACGATGAGGGGAAA
>JAFGIH010000620.1 GCA_016929985.1 Thermoleophilia bacterium
CCGCGGGGTGCTCATCCGTCCGGCACGGTGCGCATCGACGACCAGGTCGACAGGGACCTCCAGACGAAGACCGCCGGTCTCTATGTGTGCGACTCCAGCCTGATCCCCGAGCCGTGCGGCCAGCCCCCCGTGTTCATGATCTTGGCGCTGGCCAAGCGCTTGGTGGCGGAGCAACTGACGGACTGAGGGCGACGCAGAAAGAGGTGCGGCATGAGCAGGTCGACCGTCCAAATCCTGGGGATCGTGGGGAGCCTGCGCGGCGCCTCGCACAATCTCGCCTTGCTGCGGGCGGTGCAAGAGGTGCTGCCCGAGGGGATGCACCTGGAGATCGTGACGCTGCACGATGTGCCGCCGTACAACGCCGATGTGCAGAGCCAGGGCGACCCCGAGGTGGTGCTCGACTTGAAGCAGCGTATCGCCGACGCGGACGCGGTGTTGATCGCCAGTCCCGAGTACAACTACTCCATACCCGGCGTTCTCAAGAACGCCGTCGACTGGGTCTCGCGCCCGCCGAAGCTCAGCCCTCTGCGCAAGAAGCCGGTGGGCATCATAGGGGCGTCGAGCGGCGAGAGCGGCACCATGAGGGGACAGCTGGCCCTCAGGCAGGTCTTCGTGTTCCTCGATTCGTACGTGATGTCTCAGCCGGAGTTGCGGGTGACCAACGCGGGGCAGAGGTTCGACGCCGACGGAGTGCTGACCGATGAAGACCTCCGCGAGCGGCTCCGCGCCTATGTGGTGGCGCTGGTCGAGTGGGCCCGCCTGGTGAGCGGGGCCTCCTAGGGCTTGTCGGCGGGCTGGGGTCAGTCGGCGGCCTGGGGCCCCTTGTCGCCTTCCGTGGCCCTCTTGGGCGGCCGGGTGACCAGGTCGTAGATCTGCTTACCGCCCGACAGCACCGCCAGGGCGAGTGCCAGCCATAGCAGGTAGAGCGAGACGGTTCTGAGCGTGGAGAGGTCCAGGAACTGGGCAATCAGGAACAGCAGCAGCGCGACACTCTGCAGGATCATCTTGATCTTGCCGAAGACGTTTGACGGCCGCGCTTCCTTCGCCTTCAAAAGGATGCCCGCGCCCACCGCTGTGAGGACGAGCTCGAGTACGACGAAGGCCAGGATGATCTGGACGACCAGGTACTCGTAGCCCACCCAGGCGAGCACGGCGGCCACCAGCAGCTTGTCGGCGATGGGGTCCATGTAGATGCCGAACATGGTGATCTGGTCGCGCAGGCGCGCCATGGCGCCGTCGATGAAGTCGGTGCTGATGGCGACGAGGAAGACTCCGACCGCCCACCACGAGTGGTCCAGGTAGAGAAGCACGAGCACCACCGGGATGAGCACCAACCTGGCGATGGTGAGGTGGTTGGGACGGATCCAGGTGGGAAAGGCCCAGAGGAACAGGAACCCCACGATGCGGTCCATGAGCTTCTGCGCAGAAGGCTTGGTGTGGTTGGCGGTGGTCATTCGGGCATCGTACATGAGTGGCCCGGAGAGCGCAAAGGGCCTCCGCGAAGCACTGCGGACGTACCGCAAGCTTCGCTTCGGCCCTTCACGCTCTCCGGGCGGCACTCATCTTAGGGTGGCCCTTCACGCTCTCTGGGCGCCCGCTCACTCAGGAGTTGTCTGACTCGGCGGGGGCTCGCTCGCCTCTGGGCTCGCTTCGAGTCTCTACCTCAGAAGATGATCAAGACTCCCTCGGCACCTCGCACTTGCGCCTCGCCCATGGCACCACGAGCAACGAGAGGGCGATGAGGGCGAGCCCGACGAGAACCAGCGCTCCGCCGGCTCCCAACGCCAGGCTGGTGAGCCCGAAGGAGCTCGTTGCCAGATACAGGTAGTTCTCCAGGTTGATCGCCTGGGAATAGAGGAGCTGCTGCGGATCGGTCGGGTCGTACTTGGCGTCTCCGAGAAGGTCGCCGTACGTCGGCGAGATCTGGTGCCGGTGCGATCGGACGATGTCGCCGGCCCGCTGCGCCTCCGCGGACGTGTCGATGACCTCACCCTTGGCGATGTCGGGGTCCGGCACTCCCAGAGTGATCTGTTCCGCCCGCATCTGGTCTTTCATCCAGGCCTGAGTGGTCCCTCCGATGACCATGAAGACGATCCCGATCACCACGCTTGCCAATCCGAGCACGATCACGACGATGCCGAGTGGTCGCTTCCATCTCTCCATTCTTCGTCCCCACTTTCCAGCGGCGATTCCAAACAAGACAGTCCGCCCGCGGTGGCGCGCCTTTGTGACAATCGATACCCGCGGCGCGGAGCGCCCAATCTCACCCAGTCGACCAGCGCGAGCGTGCGAAGCGCCCCAAATGTGAGTGTCGCCGCGAGGGCGCCGGGGTCTACAGGCCAGTGACGCCGCGAGGGTGTGGTAGGCCGGAGCAAAGCTTTGCGGTACGTCCGCAGTGCTTTGCGGAGGCCTGCCGTACCCTCGCGGCCACTCAGAGTGCGGAAGCCCCTTGCGCCCTCGCGGCCACTCAGTGATGAGGGGAGCTACGTGCGGTCTCGCTGAATGATATGCTGATACCAGAACCACCACGCGACTCCTGGAGCGATGATATGAAGACGCCCGACCTCAGCCTCTCCGACCTGGGCTCCTATTTCCCCGATGATTTCACTCCTGAGCAGAGGGCCAAGGCTCAGACCATCTTCCTCAAGGAACTCGCGGCTTCCAGCCACAAGTTCTACCGGGGCAAGACCGTCACCATGCCCAAGGCCGGCATCTACGGCTTCAACTGGTTC
>JAFGIH010000063.1 GCA_016929985.1 Thermoleophilia bacterium
CCAAGGAACAAGCGGAGCCAGTGGTCCGCGTTCACCACTTTCCGCAAGACGCTGGTGCTCCCGCGGGACGACCTGGAGAAGGTGAAAATGAAACACCTGACGACGGCGCAGCTCACGGACCGGCTTCGCCGCGGCAAAGAGAGCGAGGGCTGGGTGAGATCGGCGCGCATCGCGATCCAGAGCCGGCGGTCTCTGGCCCTCTCCTGCCTGGCCTTTGCCCTGCTCGGCGTCCCCCTGGGCCTGATCGCGCGCAAGGGCAACAAGCTCGTGGGCTTCGGCCTGGCCGTCGTGGTGATGTTTGTGCTCTACTACCCCCTGCTGGTCGCGGGCAAGAACCTCAGTGAAGAGGCGATCGTGCAGCCGTGGGTGGGGCTGTGGATTCCCAACGTCGTGGTCGGGGTGATCGGCCTCGCCCTGTTGATTCCGCTGCTGAGGAAGTAGCTCATGTTCAGCCGCTTTGACCGCTACGTCGCGAGGAGCTTCATCTGGCCGTGGATCCTGTGCCTGGTAAGCGTGCTGGGCCTGTACGTGGTGATCGACCTGTTCAGCAAACTCGGGGGATTCCGCGAGCAGGAGAGTCTGGGCCGCAGCCTCGAACTGGCCGTGGTCTACTACGCGACGTTCCTCCCGCTGTTCCTGAGCCAGGTGATGCCCATGGTCACGCTCCTGGCGGCGATGATCGCGCTCATCCGACTCTCGAAGCAGAACGAACTGACCGCGCTGAAAGCCTGTGGCATCAGCTTCCAGCGCACCCTCGTCCCGCTGTTCCTCTTGAGCGCCCTCCTGGCGGGACTGCTGCTGGTCGACCAGGAATGGGTGGTGCCGCAGCTCGCCCGGCAGATGCAGAGGCTGAAGGTTCGCCTGTCGGGCAGCGACAAGACTCGCCTGGAGAGGCTCTATTCCCCTGACCTGCAGGGGCGGGTGTTCCTGATCGAGGAGTTCTATACCCGAGACCGCAAGGCGCCCCTTCGCGCGATCTACGTGGTGAGCCGGAGCGAGCCAGGGCAGTTTGTCTACGCAGAGACCGGCACCTGGGTGGACGGGGATCTGCTGCTCTCCAATGTCATCCGGTCGACCGAACCCTTCACAACTACTCCGAGACTCGCGCCCGACTTCGCGGAGCACCAGTTGCGGTTGAGCACCAGTCTCACGCCTGAACAGCTCCAGTACAACCGTCTGAACCTGCAGTTCCGCACCATCGGCGACCTGCGGGGTATTGCCCAACTGTTCCCTCACATGGCTCAGCGCATGTTGGTCGAGGTGCACCGCCGGCTTGCATTCTGTGTCGCCAATGTGGCGCTCCTGTTGGTCGCCATCCCGTTCACCTTCCAACAGGAGAGCCGGAGCGCCCTGGTGGCTGTCGGCATTGCCCTGCTGGTCGGGGTGGGCTACTACTTCCTGTCGGCCATCAGTACCTACCTGGGCATGGTGCGTGATCCCGTCCTGCCGCCGGCGGTCGCCGGCTGGCTGCCGGTGCTCGCCTCGGGCGGGCTGGGTCTCTACCTGTTCCGGACCATGCCCACCTAGGACGGGGCCGTATGGACTTGGCATGACCGATCCCGTGAGGGTATAATACTGTACGGTGACCCTTGGGGACGCCCCCGTAGGAGGCTGCCGCCGTGTCCAATCCAGACCCGGTGTTCGAACAGCACAGCGACCTGCGAACGCCCTGGCAGCGCCTGGCAGACCGTGTGGCCACCCTGTCGGCATTCAGCGCGTCGGCGATCCTGCACATCGTGTTGATCTTCGTGATCTTCGCCAACGTCGCCCTCATCAAGATGGGCCAGCGCCCGCGCCGCAGCGAGCTGGACGTCACGACTCAGAGTCAAACCCTGCCCGTCGACCTCACTCCGCCACAGACCAACGTGGACCCGTCGGACCTGGACGAGGTGATCATCAAGAGCCCCTTCGTCTCCCCGACTGAGCAGAAACTGGACCCCTCGATGGCCATGTTCGCCTCGCTCCAGGATTTCGGTCCAGGGCCGATCAGCGCGGACGAAGGCCTAGGCAGCCTGCTCGACGTGATCAGCGTGCCGGGCCCGACCCGAGGCTCATCCGGCGGCAGCATGCGCATCGTTGCCGCGCCCGACCTCAACGTCGGCGTCCGCGGCAACTACACGCAGATCACGCGGAACGCGACCGACCAGATCGTAGCGGAGGCCGAGGGCTACAAGGGCGTGCTCGTGGTCTGGCTCATCGACGCCTCCATCAGCATGCGCGACGATGCCCAGTCGATTGCCGAACGCGTGTGGGACGTGTTCAGCGGAATCCGCGCCGCCAAGCTCCCCGTCCGCATGGGCGTGGTGTACTTCGGGGAGAAGCCGACGCTGTTCGTGAAGCCGACGGACGACGTCGACCGCACGATGCGCGCCCTGATCGGCGTGCCCACCGACATGAGCGGCCAGGAGAACGTGATGGAGGCCATCGACTACTGCCTCGATCAGTTCCGAGCCGGCTCCGACGTGAAACGCTATATCTGCCTGCTCACCGACGAATGCGGCGACGACACGGACAAGGTCGAGTCGACGCTCACCCGGCTCCGCCAGGAGAAGGTCACGGTCTACGTGATGGGGCGTGAAGCGTTTCTGCGCCACGGGGGCGGTGGGCACGAAGCCTACTTCGACGACGACACCCGAGAGATGCGCACCGGCGTGACGGTCCGCGGCCTGTGCACCCCGGAGGAGGAGCGGGCCTACGTGTGGCCCTGGTGGGACTACCTGCCGGCGGGCTTCGGCCCCTACGCGTTGAGCCGTGTCGCCGTCTACACCGGCGGCTCCTACTACATGCTCGGCGCGAAGGTGGTCGACGACAAGCCGGAGCCCCGGACGACCGCCGCCGCCCAGCGGGTCGACCCCAAGAAGGGCTACGACCCGATGATGATGCAGTACTATCGGCCCGATCTGAGCTCGGCCAAGACCTATGCCGCCCGCCTGAAAAACGATACCATCTACCTCCACCTCCAGCGCATCCTCGATCGCTGGGAGAGCAAGCGACACTGGTACCGCGGCTATTTCCAGAAGGCGGAGATCGACACGCTCATCGAACGCTGCGACGATCGGCTCGACTACGTCGAAGGCATCATCGCCGACCTGAACAAGGACCTGGTGCCCGACGATGAGCTGCAGAAGCTGCGCGAGCGCCGCTGGGTGGCCCATTACGACTTGTGCCGCGCCAGCGCCGCCTATGCCGCCTGGCAGTTTCATCAGTGCAAGCTGCGCTTCTACAAGGCCAAGGAAGAGAACCACCCGTTCCGGCTGTGGACCTTCGGCTGGCCGCCGATCACCGCCCTTGCCGACAACAAGGGGATCGAAGAACGACTGCGACGCCGCCTGTTCGCATACTGCGAGTTCGTCATTCGGCGACACCCGGGCACCCCGTGGGCCTATGCGGCTCAGTTGGTGCTCGACCACCCGGATTCGTACCTTCGCACATCGACGATCGTCGAGTACGTCCCCCGCGATCCGTCGTTGCCGCCGCCCGAGGGCCCGCCGCCCATCTGACGATCGCCATGGCTCGACAGGACGGGGGATTCCCAAAGTGTCAGCGCCGAACGCCAGCTTCGAGAGCGGAGATCTGAGGACGCCTTGGCAGCGGATAGCCGACCAGGTGTGGGCCGGCTCGGCGTTCCTGCTGTCGGCCATTGTCCACGTCGTCGTCATCTTCGTCGTCTTCGCCAACATCGCGTTCCACCTGTCGGGCAAGCAGAGCCGGGAAAGCAGGCTGACCGCCGACGTGGTCGCCGAAGCCCGGCTGGACGCCCAGCCGCTGGAGCCGCAGCTTCGTCCTGATGACCTGGCGGAAGAGCCCAACCTGAAGAGCCCCATGCTCGTGCCGGCGGCCCTCGACCTGCCGCCGGCTCCCGTGCCCGATTACGTCGCTCCCATCGAGCCCGGCGCCCTGCCCGCGTTTGACATGAACATGGGGCGGGTCGACGTGTTGGCGCGTCCCAGCGCGGATCTCGGCCTCACCGAGGGCACCAGCTCCATCCCGATGATCGAGCGCGTGGCCGCCACCGGCGGCTACCGCACCCTGGCCTGGAGAATGGGCGACCAGATCTCCATCACCGCACGA
>JAFGIH010000621.1 GCA_016929985.1 Thermoleophilia bacterium
AGGGCCGGCGCGCCTCACTCGTCTCTAGGACCGGACCGCTCCGTGCGCATCGAGCCCGGTCACGATGCAGAGCCCGCTATTGGTACTTGCTGAACCGGTACCGCTCGGCCAGTCCGGCCTTCTCTTCCTGGGGGAGTGTGGTGAAGTAGGCCTTCCAACCGGGGCAGAAGTTGATGTGCCAGCGCCAGAGTCTCCCCAGCAGCGACTTCTGGTTGGCGTCGTACTTGGCCCGCCACGGGCATGTTCCACAACTCGGTTCGGCCATGGTCAACCTCACTCCCATCGGTACGACACGAGGGGCGCGTGTGGATCGCGCGTCCACTCTTGAGCAGAACCATGATATATCTTCACATCCTGGTAGCCCAATACTTCACGCAGTACGAAGTACCACGCGCTGGAAAACCCCCCTACGCCGCAGTAGATGACGACTTCGCGAGACAGGTCCGGGCCGATGACTCCCGCGGCCATTTCCCCAAGTTCGGCGGCGCTCCGGTAGGTCAGGTCCTCATCCCAGAGCCACAGTGAGGGCAGACACTTGGCCGTGGGGATATGTCCCGGCCGCGTCCACACGGGTCGCAGAGAGCCGCCGAAGTACTCGAGCGGCTCCCGGGTGTCGATGATCACGGCCTTGCCTATGCTCTCCTCGACGTACTCCTTGCCCACGAACATGGTCTCGTCGATCGTCCCGGTGTACGGCGTGGTCACGGGTTCAGAGACGTCGGTAGAGATACGTCTACCCTCGGCGGCCCACCTGTCGTGACCGCCGTCGAGCACCGCCACGTTCTTCACCCCAGCGTACATGAGCGTGTCCGCCACCCGGGTCGCGTCCACAAGTGGATGCGGAAGCTCAGCCTTGGCGACGACCACTACACGAGAACCCGCTTCGATCCCGGCAGACCCGATGGTGTCGAACAGCTCGTCCGCCTCCGGCACCTCCAGCATCAAGCCGTCACGCTCCACGAACCACTGCGAGGTCGGCTGCTCAGCCGCCTCTGGGAACGGCATGCTGAGACCGCCCGGGATATGACCGGCCGCATACGCGGCGGGCGACCTCGTGTCGATAACGACCAACCCTGGTTCGTCAAGGTGCTCTGCCAGCCACTCAGTGGTGACTATCGGGGAGATGGCTCTCACTGCTGACCTCCGATCCCGCGCACCAGAACGGCGTCGCCGGTCGCGGCGCCACGGCGATGCTCCGCGATCGCCTGATATTCCGGCGATGCATACCATTTCTTCGCAGTCTGCTCGTCGGCAAACTCGATCAGGATGGTGCGGTCGGCCGGCCACTCGCCCTCGAGCACGGTGACCCCCTCATCCGCGGCGAGCACTCTGGCGCCGAAGCGTTCCAGCAGGGGGCGCGTCCCTCGCAGGTACCTCCGGTAGCTCTCGTGATCATGCACCTGGATGCGGGCCATGAAGTAGCAGGCCACGTGACTCCCTCCTTCTTTCGCGCGAACAGATGCTCCGGCTCCGCGCGACGCGCGGGATCAGCCTTTGAACCCCGTGGGAGCCTCCACCTTGCGTGCGGCTATCTCCTGGATCAGATCTTCGTAGCGGGCCAGCCGTCCGCTGATGTCGACCTCACCGCTCATGACGGCCTCGATGGCCAGGTACAACCACAGATGGGTGCGCAGTAGGTCCGCGCGGCCGTATTTGTCGTCCCACGATGCCCTCATGTGGCAGCTGTCTTGTGCGCCGAGAAGGCTGAAGACCAGCAACTCGTCCGGCACGGCCGGTGCGCCGGACCCGGGCGGCCGCATCGCCGCCAGGTCCGTGATCATGGGGCCCACGATGGTCTCGAAGGCCTCCATCATCGGTCGCCGCAGGTCGCTCTCCTTGTGAGTCCCTTCCGAAAGGATCAAGGCCAGGACGTCCACACCAAGCGCCCGGACACGCAGGTCGCCCACCAGATTGTGCAGCAGCCTCTCGCCGAAATCCGAGATGTGCGCGAGATCGGGGGCCCGCTCGGCCACGTTCCACTTGATGAAGGCGCCGAAGCACTCCAACAGAAGCCGGCGCTTGCTCGTGAAGTGGGTGTAGAAGACGTGCGGGGTGACGCCCGCCTTCTTGATGATGGTGGAGACGTGGGTCTGCTTGTAGCCCTTGGTGATGAACTCCTGGGTGGCAGCGCTGATGATAGCCTTGTGGGCCCGCTCCGTCTCTTGCGCCGCCAGATCGACACCGTTCTGGTTGGCCTCGTTGAGAGAGTCCGCCAAACCTTCCTTGATCTCTGCCAGCGAGCAACCAGAACGCTTGAGTTCACCGATACGCTTGATCAGCTCGACATGGTGCTCGGAGTACAGCGAGCGGCTGACCGCCGTCTTGGAGGGTTGAGGCAGTAACCCCTCGCGGATGTAGAAATGGATGGTGCTCCGCGGCACCCCCGTGACCTGTTCAAGGGCGGAGATCGTCAATGCCTGAGCGATGTTCGTTCCCTCCTATCCCAACCGCGGCCTGTGAGTCCGTGGGGCCAGCTTCCCACGCACATACTCGCAGATTTCACCGAAGGCCGCAGCGGCCTCGGGGAAGATATCAAAGAAGACCGGGTAGGCGTGGGGCATGCCGTGACCGGTGATCGACACGACATCCACGCCCGACTGCGCCGCCTTCTCAACGAGCAGGCGCGAATCGTCATACACGATCTCATCCGTCCCCACCACGACAAACATCGGCGAGAACCCAGCGTAATCCCCGTAGAGCGGCGAGACATAGGGGTTCGATGGATCCTCACCGGGCGCGTAGTAACCCATCACCTCGAACACGAAGTCGCCCCCGCCCAGCACCACGTCTTTCGCCTTGTTGCTGCTGTGGCTGCCCTCGTCGCTGTCGAAGTAGGTGGCGGCCGAGACGGCCACCACCGCCCTTGGAAGCGGGACTCCCCGGTCTTTGAGCGCGAGCGTCGCCGCGAGGGCGAGAGTCCCGCCCGCGGACACTCCCACGATCGCGACATCGTCCTCGCCGTACCCCGTCTCCAGCAACCCGCGATACGCCGCGACACAGTCTTCCAGAGCAGCCGGGAATCTGTTCTCCGGCGACAGGCGGTAGTCCACGGCGACGACCTCCACCCCGGCGCGCTTCGCCATCTCCGCGGTCAGATGCCGGTCCTGCGCCGCCGAGCCCATGGTGAAGGCCCCTCCGTGAAGGTAGAGGATGACCTTGCCCGGCGTGGACCCAGCGACCGCGGTCAACTCAGCCGATACCCCGCGCAGGGTGAGGGGAGCGTAGCTCGCCCACGACGGAGCTGGATGCATCTTTGCGACCATGTCTTCCAACCGCTTGCGCGACTCCTCGATGCTCACGCCGGCGTCCATCTGCGACTGATTCATACGGAGGATCTCGATGAACCGTGCGCACTCATCCGATACGACCGACGCGCCCGCTTCGTCGTCCATAAGCTCCGGCAGGTCCCCAATGCCGTTGAGCACGAAATCGGCTTCACTGCTGCGCGCGGCATCCCCCATGGCGGCCGCAAGCATCCCGGCCGCCTTGGCCGCTTTGATCCCCGCGTCAGCATCCTCCACCACCAGGCAGTCCGCAGGGCTTACACCCAGCCGGCGGGCGGCCACGAGAAAGACATCCGGAGCCGGCTTGGTCCGCTCGATATCGTTGCCGTCGGCGACCGCGTCGAACGTGTGTTCCATCCCTATCCGCCGGAGTATCAACGGCGTGTTGCGGCTCGACGAACCCACGGCGATCTTGAGGCCCCGTGTCTGCAGTCGTCCCAATACCGCGGACACCTCGGCCGGCACGGCGTCCGGCGTCAAGGTCTTGAGCAGCTCCACATATCGGGCGTTCTTGGTCTCGGCCAGAGAACGCTTCTCGTCTTCACCGTACTCCCGCGCTGCTCTCTCCAGGATGATCTCGAGACTCTCCATGCGCGAGACACCGCGCAGGCGGTTGTTGATCTCCTCGTCGAAGTAGATGCCCTCCCCGTCGGCGATGGACTTCCAGGCCTTGTAGTGCATCGCATCCGTGCTTACGATCACTCCGTCGAGATCGAAAATCACCGCCCGGATGGCCACGTTTACAGCCTCGTGTCCCACTTGCCGCAGAACGGGTCCACCGGGCTGGTGCCCTTGAACGCGGAGCGGCCCATGAGTTTGTCCATGAGCGCTTCTAGGACCACGTCGGACGAACCGTAGGTGTTGATGTATGTACGGACCCTGGGCACGTCGAGAAGGTGATACGGGTTCTCCAACGAGATGAAGACTGTAGGGACAGAACTCATGTAGATGGGCACGTTGCTGCCCATGGGGGGCGCCCAGTCGATCCTGACGGTGGTCTGGTTGCTCTTGGCGCCGAACGCGGCAACGTAGATCATCAGATCGTACCGGGACGTGAACTCCTCCCAGGCGGGCATCGCTCCTTCAAGACCGTCGGGGGGCACGAAGGTCTCTACCGTGAATCCTTCTCGTTCCAGCATAGACTTCATCCGTGCGGCCGAGCTCTCGCCCGCGCTGCCGTCCAAGTGGTCGCCATCGCTCTCCAACTCGTAGAGCAACACGCGCGCACCCTTGGTCGGGCTCAGAGGGAGCACGCCTGCCTCCTCTTTGACCAGCGTGATCGACCTATCCGCGCATTCTTCGGCCCAGGCCTGGTGTTCCGCGCGCGCCAGGGCCTGCTTCGCCGCGCACACAGACGGGACCGACCCGCCCTCCGCCTGCTTGCGGTGCAGCCCCAGGGCCGCCTTCAGCGCGAGCACGTTACGCACGGCGTCCGTCAATCTCTCCTCTGTGAGGATGCCGGACACAAGACCGTCCCTCATGAAGCGGAAGTCTTCCCCCAGGTTGCGGGTGAACAGAAAGACGTCACAGCCCGCGGCGATGGCCTGGGGCACGGCCCTTGACCGCTCCATGGCCATGGCCATGCCCGCCATGGCGGTGGCGTCACTGACCACCAACCCGTTGAAGCCGAGCTTCTCTCTCAGAAGAATGGTGGCGATCTCGTACGACAGCGAGGCCGGAAGGATGTCCTCGTCGCTGATCCCGGGGCGAAGCTTCTTCGAATACTCGGGCAGAGCGATATGCCCCACCATCATCGCCAGCGCACCCGCTTCTATGCAGGCCTTGAAGACCCGGTCGTAGCTCGCGTCCCACTCTTCACAGTTCAGGCTGTTGACCGTAGTCACCAAGTGCTGATCTCTCTCGTCCACACCGTCCCCAGGAAAGTGCTTGGGCGTCGCGGCCACACCGTTCTCCTGCACCCCTTTCAGATAGGCCGTGGTCATGGCCTCCACACGAGTCGGGTCAGCACCGAAGGTCCTCGTGTTGGTGATGGGGTTGCGGAAGTTGAAGTCGATGTCGGCGACCGGGGCGAAGGCCCAGTTGAGGCCCAGCGCGGAGGCCTCTCTGCCCGAGGCGACGCCGAGTCTGTAGGCCAGCTCCACATCATCCGTCGCTGCCACGGCCATCGGGCTCCCTATCCGGGTCCCCTCGGTGCAGGCGCCGTACCCCCCTGACTCCAGGTTGGCGGCCACAAGCATCGGCACGTCGCTCCACTCCTGTAGCGGCTTCACCGTGCCCACGACGTCCTCGACCGAGCCACGCCTGCACATCACGCCTCCCACCTTGAGGACGTCGGCCATGTGCCGCGATAGACCCTCGTCTGCTCTGTAGGAGACCAGACAGAACACCTGTCCGATCTTCTCCTCCACAGACATGCGGGCGAGCGTGGCCTCCACCCAGTCCGCATCGGCGGCGCTGAGATGGAATGGTCCCTCCTGCAACCGGCTACTCATCCGAGGCCCTGTATATGATCGACGCCTTTCCGTGGGTCGCCCGGCGGAGTTCCTTGGCAAACGGAGTCCGGCCGAGGTACCAGTGGCAGAGTCTCGGGGCGACGTGCTGTCTGCCCTCCAGGAGTTCGGTGTCGAGCGCGATGAAGTCGTCGATGTACGAGGGGTCGATGGGTGATCCGTTGTGGGCCGGACAGAGAAAGGCGAACTCCGACTGCATGGACTTCAGCTTCAGCATGTTGGCCAGGTGTTTCTGCGCCCGCTCCCGTAGCGACACCCTGCTTCTCCCAGACGGGTCGAACATGAGCACTTGTCCCGCTTCGATCTCGTCGCCGGTGAACAGCATGCGCGTCGTATGATCCAGAAGCGCGATACTACCGGGCGCGTGCGCGGAGATCTCGATCACCTCCACCTCTCGCCGTCCCAGATCGAACACGAAGCCCTCATCGACCAAGACCTTCGCGTAGTCGGGGTACGGGAGTTCAAGACGCTCGGGGAGTGGAGGAAAGCCGGCGATCTGCGCGGCGGCGTCGGCATGGATGTGCACTTCTTCCCACCACCCATTCCCACCCACGTGGTCAGGATGGCCATGGGTGTTCACCACAGCGACCGTCTTGTCCGTCAGGCGCTCCACGTATCGTCTCAACCGCCCGCATCCATACCCCGTGTCGATAAGAAGCGCCCGCTCGCTTCCTTCGAGCAGATACAGGTAGTGCGTGCCCCGCAGCATAGTGATGAAGATCGTGCCGTCCGCGGCCCTCCACTGGTTGTATGTCTCCTGCAGCATGGTCACCGTATTCTTCCCGCGGCCGTGGCCGGCCGCCTACGCACCCTGGTCGTATGATCTTGCGACGCGGAGTACGCCGATGTGTGCCGATCTGCCTTCCCCCGGATGGTAGCGGTTGGTAGTATGCTTGTCAATGACCACACTTCCTATTTCGCGTCGTGAAGTTCCCTTGCGGTGAGGGATTTAGCCGCCGCGGCTGCGCGGCTACGGACCGGATGGACCGCGTGCCCGGTGGAGTGACTCAAGGTCAGCGCTTCACAATGCGTACTCGTAAGCGGAATTGTTGACAACAGGGCCCTCGACGGCCTACTCTGGGGGCACACTGCTGCGCCGCCACTGGGCGACCACCCGCGTGGCCGACGGAAACAGCGTCGTCGCGCAGCCCCCACCGAGTGGACGGAGGTGAAGGGAACTGGGACACACGAGAGGGCTCGCGACAGCCCTGATGACCAGTGTTGTGGACCGTGACCCATACACGCCCAACATCATCTATGCCAGGAGGGAACACGATGAGAGGACGCAAGAGAATGGTCACCGTCGCCTTGCTCGCGGTGGCCGCCATGCTGAGCACTCTGGCCGTCGCGGCATGCGATGGCGGCGACAAAGCGGAGGGGCCTACCGGCACGATCACCCAGCTTCAGCTCACTGCCGATAGCGGTACCGCCACGGGTTATCTCTACTTCCCCACCGATCCACATTTCGCGGGTACAGTGATGCCCATCACCTTCATCTACCCGGACGAGACGGTGGGTGGCGCCGAAGAGGCACTGGAATACCTGGTCGACACCGGGATCAAAGACGTGCTCGAGCAGAGCAGGACCTTCGGTGTGGTCTTCACCCCCATCGACGCTGCCGGCTACACCGAAGCCGATCTCCAGATCATGAACGCCGCCAAGGCCCAATTCGCCGATATCGGTTTTGTCTATAAAGGCACAACTCAAGTGCAAGGATCGGTGGTCGGCACCGAAGGCACGCTGTATGCGGGGAGCCGTTTCAGGAACTACGTCTTCGCCGAAGGCGCCGGGGCGGACTTCATCTCTAAGTACGCAACTAAGAGCATGCCCTATGTTCTTCGCTACGCCGATGGCGGCAGTATCACATTCAATCACTTGGTGGCCGCCGTCGCCCTGTTCAACGTCAGCGAGCCGGCGCAGCCTGGCGACAAGCCGAATCCCATCCCTGCCTACATCGCGGGCGGCGCTGCCGGGGTCGTCGACTCCTACAAGGCCATCAACGGCGCCGATTACCCCACGGTCTCCTCGGACGCCACGAGCATCAAGCCCAAGGAAGCCCAGGCGGCCTGGGACCTGATGTCAGAATGGCAGAGGACCGAGTGCACCCCCGGCATCTTCCTGATGACCAGGTACATCACCGACTACGAAGCCGCCGGCCTCACCTACACCGAGCATCTCTGGACGGCCATCCCCGAGATCGGCAACGGATATCCGTACACCTATTTCACCTGGGCTCCCACCGATCCGGAGTCCGATGCCAAGCGGCCGGCCATCCTGCTGTTCCACGGGGGTGACAACTCCGCACTCTACATAGCCCAGACCTCCGACTGGCTGCGTGTCGCCCTCGAGAACAACCTGGTAGTGGTCTCGGTGCAGCACTCAGGCGTCAAGACCGAGACGAGCGCCGACATAGCCGCGGCCACCCCCACCGACATCAAGGCGCTTCTGGACTACCTGCTCACCGACAGCGACCTCAACATCGATCCTTCGCGAGTCTACGTGTCGGGCTTCTCCATGGGCTCCCTGATGACTACCGGCTTGGCCCAGCAATACCCAACCAGCTTCGCCGGTTTCGGGCCGTGCAACCCTGCCGGGCCCATGGACGCAGGCGGGATCGTCGCTCCGGTCTTCGCGGTGGGCGGTATGACCGACCCCTTGGCCAAACCGACTCTCCCGCGCTCCCTAGGGGCAACCAACATCCAGCTCTCGCTGACCAACAACGGCGGCACTCCCGACCCGGCGGTCGACCCCAAAGACAACGCGACCTGGAAAGACCCGATCTGGGGCTACGCAGCCGACAGCACGCAGACGGAGACCAGGGGTGACAACGTCTACACCATCAACTCCTACAACAGCTCCGACGGGAACGTCTACACCGTGTACGCGTCGGTGGAGAACCTGTCGCACGAGACCGTGCCTTGGACGTCCTGGCTGCAGTGGGACTTCTTCAAGCACTTCGCCCGTAATGCCGACGGCACCATCGCCTACACACCGTAGCGGCGGACGAGAGCAACATCCTGGCACGGTGATGATGAAAGCACGAGGTGGATGGGGATGAAGCGCACAAAGACTCTGACGGCAGTGCTGCTGCTCAGCCTGGTGGCGCTGGGACTGGTTGCCTGCGATTCCAACGAGACTACCACGACGGCCGGGGTCGCGGCGACCACGGCCGGCAGCGCCTCCGGTGAGGGCACGACGGCCACCGTCGCCGTCCCGACCACGGTGGCGGAGAGAGACTATCCGGACAAGGACCTGTGGTTCGTGCAGCTCCCCGGCCAACCGAACGCCTACTCCATCGTCGGCGTCAACGGAAGCGAAGGCTTCGACATGGCGTCCTTCGTGAACACCGAGATGGCGGAGAAGCTCATCGCGCTGCAGTACAACACCCTCGTCCTCTACACGGACGACATGGATCCGGAGTTGGTGGCGTTCTGGGACAGCCTGGGCATCAAGAAGGAGATCCACGACGCCGAGGACAAGACCAAGAAGTGGGCCTCCTACACTCCGGTGGCGGCTCTTGAGCCCGGGAACGCCACGAAGTATCCCGTGGTGTTCTCGTTCCACGGCAACAAGAACACGATCCTTCACGCTGAAGGTTTCGGCTTCGCCAACCTGGGCGCCACCGAGGGCTTCATCACCGTCATCCCCGACTGCAACAACAGCGACGGAGCGACCGCGGCGGCGACCGTCCCGGTGATCCTCGACACTCTCGAGGCGGGAGGCTATCCGATCGACAGGAGCCGCGTGTATCTCACCGGCATGTCCAAGGGCGGCATCTGCAGCGCTGAGACGGCACTGGCTCTGCCCGATGTGGTCACAGCCATCGCGATGCACGGCTCAGCCTTCGCGCTGAACACGCAGCCTCAGGGGGAGGTCGGGAACCAGCCATCGGCGGAGGCTATCGGGATCCCACCGGCGGCCTACGAAGAGGCCATGGACTACGAGATCCCCATGTACCTCGCGGTGGGGCAGTTCGACTTCGGTCAACTGCCCCTCAAGACACAGCCGATCATCGACGGACTCAATCTTTGGCTCGAGATGAACGACTGCCCCACGAGGCTGGACCTGGCTGCGTGTCAGGCGGCCGCCGCGAGTGGTGCGGACCCAGCGGTGACCTTCCTGGGCGTGACCGCCGACAAGACCTACACCGACACGATCGACGGCTCCACACACTACTTCGCGGATTACAGCAACGCTGACGGCGTCACGATGGTCAGACTCATCGGCGTGGCAAACCACCCGCACTGGACCACAGCCTCGTATCCCCAGATGGCCTGGGAGTTCATGAGCAGGTTCTCGAAGGATGCCGAGGGTGATCTGATCGTGACGCAGTAATGTTCTGAAACGAGAGTGGTCTCACAGAGGAAGGGGTCCAGACAGTGAAAAGGTCATGCATAGTACTCATCGGCGCGCTCCTGTTCGGAGTGCTCATCGGAGGCCT
The DNA here is from genome assembly GCA_016929985.1 of Thermoleophilia bacterium. Next base: position 10,197 of record JAFGIH010000621.1, read on the forward strand.
GCTGGCCGCCTGCGGCGACGATGCCACCACCACGACCGCGGGGCCGACCGAGACCACCGCGGCCGCCCCCACCACCACCCTCTCGTCCGGCGACTCCGGAGCCGACTGGCCCAACATCATCTGGAACACCGTGAAGGGTCTCTCCAAGGGGACCATCGACATCGAGTGGTGGCAGACCACCGAGGCGGCCCAGAAGACCGCCGAGTATCAAAGGAACGTCTTTCTGTTCAAGAACGAGATGGACCCGGCCGTCCTTGCCTACTGGGAAGGCCTGGGCATGAAGAAGGAGATGCACGACGCGGGTGACGAGCTCTTGAAGTGGGCCAGCTACACCCCTGCGGCCGCCCTCGAGTCCGGCAACACCGCCGTCTACCCAGTGGTGTTCGACTTCGTGGGCGGCGAGCGGCTCATCTTCTCGGCCGAGGGTCATGGCTTCGCCCACGTGGGCGCTAAGGAGGGTTTCATCACCATCTGCCCCACCAATCCCCTGGGCGTGGAGTCCGCGGCCCTCACCCCGGGCGGCCAGGTGGTGAGGATCCTCGATGCTCTGGAGGCGGGGGGATACCCCATCGACCGCAGCCGGGTCTATGTGGTGGGCATGTCCATGGGTGGCGTCGCCACTGCAGCGGCCTGCCTCGAGTTCCCGGAGGTCGTCGCCGCCGGGGCCATGCACAGCTCGCTCTCGGTGCTCAACAGCGCCCAGGACCCGGAGTCGACCATCCCGTTCTTCACTCCCGCGGCTGACTACGAGAAGGCCATGGACTACAGCATGCCCCTGCTCGTGGTGGCCGGCGACCGCGACTTCTCCCAGCTCCCGATCAAGACCGAGCAGATCATCGGCGGCATCAACCTGTGGCTGCAGGTGAACGGCTGCCCCACCCAGCTCTCCTTCGAGGAGTGCATGGACGCCCAGGCCACCAGCACAGACGAGGCGGTCAAGGCCATCGGCGTGGTGGGCGACGCCATGTGGACGGAGACCATCGGCGGGGTCGAGCACCACGGCGCCGAGTTCTTCCGCGAAGACGGCGTGAGGATGTTCGAGATCGTCTGCGTGACCAACCTGCCCCACTGGCCGAGCGGCGGTTTCCCGGAGCTGGCTTGGGAGTTCATGAGCCGGTTCTCGCGAGACGCTGAGGGCAAGCTGGTGGTCACCGAATAGTATCGTCAAATGGCGGTTTGCAGCGAAAAGGGAGTGAATATGAAGAGGCTCTGTATGACGGTCATCGGTGCGTGTCTGCTGGGCGTGCTGGCTGTGGGCCTGTTCGCCGCATGTGGCGGCGACGAAGCGCCGACGACAACGCTGCCGGTCGACACGACCGTGACGACCGCCGAGGCTCCGACGACCACGCTTTCGGCAGGCGACACCGGCGTCGACTACCCCAACATCGTGTACAACACCTTCAAGAGCTTGGGTAAGGGGGAACTCGACCTCGAAGCCTGGAAAGCCACCCAGGCGGCTGAGTTGAGCCTTGAATGGGGGAGAGACAGCTTTCTCTACAGGAACGAGATGGACCCGGCCGTGCTTGCCCACTGGGAAGCCCGGGGGATCAAGAAGGAGATGCACGACGCGGATGACCCGCTGTTGAAGTGGGCCAGCTACACCCCGCTGGCGGCACTTGAGCCTGGGAATGCCGAGGAGTATCCGGTGGTGTTCGACTTCGTCGGGGCCGAGAGGCTCGTATTCGCGGCCGAAGGTCACGGCTTGGCCTATCTGGCAGCCGAAGAAGGTTTCATAGCAGTCCTGCCGTCCAACCCCGTGGCCATGGAGTTCGCCGGCGAGACCGTAGATCTGACGGCGGGCGAGCAGGTGGTCAGGATCCTGGACGCGCTTGAGGCGGGTGGCTATCCCCTCGACAGAAGCCGGGTGTACGTCTGCGGCATGTCGGCGGGCGGCGTCGCTACCTCGAGAGCAGGCCTGGCCTTGCCCGACGTGGTGGCTGCGGTGACCATGCACAGTTCGCTCCCAGTGGTCAGCACCATAGAAGGCGCATGGTCGTTCCCCGGTGCCTGGACCCCGGCGGCCGACTACGCCAAAGCCATGGACTACGGCCTGCCCATGTTGGCCATTGCCGGTGACCACGATTTCGCGATGCTCCCGATCACCGGCGAGGGGGTCCTCGACGGGTTGAACCATTGGCTGGAGCTGAACGGATGCCCCACCCGGCTCGACTTGCAGAGTAGCCTCGACGCCCAAGCCGATGGCGCCGATCCGGCAGTCAAAGCCATCGGAGTCGTCGGAGACGTCATGTGGACCGAGACCATCAACGGCGTGGTGCACTACGGCGCGGAGTTCAACAACGCGGATGGCGTCAAGATGGTCGAGATCGTCTGCGTGACCAACCTGCCCCATTTCCCGAGTGCCAGTTTCCCGCGCCTGGCGTGGGACTTCATGAGCCGCTTTTCCAGAGGTCCGAACGGCGAGCTGATAGTCGCCGACTGACAGACGTTCCTCCCCCCCTGACGATCGGGAAGGCCCGCCCACCGGCGGGCCTTCCCGATTCACATCCAGGGCCCGTGGGCGGCGCGCTGCGCGCCCGCCGACCTCAGCGCGAGCCGATCACCACGCTGTGCAGACCTCCACTCAGCTCCCGCACCTCGCCGTCCAACCGAAGCTCGGCGGTAGCCTGTGCCGGCACCATGATCTCCACCGAGACTCCTTCCGCCTCCCGCTTCCACGAGCAAGAAGCCTTCCCGTACGGAGTCTCCACGCTGCAGTCCGCGTGCGCCAGGCCACAGTGCGGGTCAGGGCTGAACACGATGTGGCGGTATCCCGGTTGTCCGATCCTGATGCCGCCGATGTTTCCATAGATCCATTCGCCCACACTGCCCAAGGCGTAGTGATTGAAGGACGACGTAATGACCGTGCCATCCGGTTTGATCGCTTCCCAGTTCTCCCAGATGGTGGTCGCGCCGTTCTCGACCATGTAGAGCCACGACGGGCTCTCGGTCTGGAACAGCAATCGGTAGGCCACGTCTTTGTGGCCGATATCGGTGAGCACGTCCAGCAGATGTGGCGTGGAGACGAAGCCGGTGTCCAGGCGGTAACCGTTTTCTTCAACCATGCTCACGAGCCGCTCTGCAAGCCGCTCCTTGAGTGTCCCCTCCGCGATATCGGCGTACAGCGCCATGACGTACATGCCCATCAAATCGCCGCGGATGTGGCCATCGTCAGCGATGAACTCCTCGCGGACCGCCTGCTTGATCTTGGGCAGCAAAGCGTCGAAGTGCGCCCGTTTGCGCCGCAGGCCTTCGTCAGGGTCCTCCTCAAGCAGTGCGTCCAGCACTCGGAGGAACGCCCGCACCGTGACCGCATAGTAGCAGGCGCCGACCACCTCGCGGGTCGCAGCGACGCCACTCATGACACCATCCGCCTCCTGAGCAAAGCTCGGTATGAGCCAGTCGCCGAAGTGGTGCCCCTTGGTCCACAGGTAGGGGTTGCGGGCCCGCTGCGCGGGCGTCAGTGACTCCCAGTCCTCAGGCTTCCGCGCGGCCGCGGCGGCGATGAACCCCAGCCACCGCTCCATCATCGGGAGGTTGTCCCGCAACACTCGGGTGTCGCCATAGCACCGGTAGAGATCGTGCGGCACCAAGACGCAGGCGTCGCCCCAAGCGGAGGAGGTGTTGTCCCCCGAGACCGCCCGCTCCATCCGGTCTTGCGCAGGCAAGGTCGGGACGACGTTCGGTATCTCGCCGTCCTCCCTCTGTTCGACTCGCATGTTGCCGAGCCAGGCCGAGAGGAAGTTGTGCAGATCGAAGTTGAAGCACCCCGTCTTGGCAAAGGCGAGGATGTCGCCCGTCCAACCCATCTTCTCGCGCTGCGGGCAGTCCGTAGGCACGGAGAACATGTTGCTGCGCTCACTCTGGCGGATGTTCCGTTGGAGCGCGTTGAGACGTTCGTCCGAGCAGGTGAAGCGCCCGGTGCTGTCAAGGCGGGTCCCCAGGGCACAGGCGTGGATCGAGACGATCTGCCCGCGCGTCACGCCCGCGATGCGGACATAACGGAACCCGTGATAGGTGAACCGTGGACGGAAAGTCGTGACGCCCTCTCCGCACACGAACCCGTCGCGCTGGTCCTTGTTCCTGCCCATGATGTTGCAGAAGAAGTCGCCCTGACTGTCCAGCACTTCGGAGAAGTCCAGCACAACCTCCGTCCGCTTCGCGACACGCACCGTCAGTTCCGCGACACCGGCCAAGCACTTGCCGAAATCTACGATCAAGTTCCCGTTGGGCGCGGCGAAGAACCTCTCCGGATCAAGCCGTTCCCATTCCACCACCGGCGCCGTCGGCTGCGCGATCAGATTGTTCATGTCGTACGCGGCGGACGCCACAGGTCCCCACTCCGCGCACGGCGTGACGTAGTCGTGGTGCTCGCCCATGAACAGATCGGCGTAGTCGACATACGAGCGCCGGCTACGGAAGGACTCGTCCGAGCAGACCTTATGCGTCGCCCCGTTCTCATCCGTCCACTCAAGCTGCATGAGGAAGCCGAGCTTGTCACCAAACTGGCAACTGTCGCCCGAAAGCCCTATGCGTCCGATCCACCAGCCGTCGGCCAGAGTAACTGCTATCTGGTTCTCGCCCTCGCGCAGGAGACCCGTCACGTCGTAGGTCTGATAGTAGAGACGCTCCTGATACGAGGACGTCTCAGGGGCCAGTAGGTTGTCGCCCGCCTTCCGCCCGTTGACATGTGTCTCGTAGACGCCGTGTGCCGTCGCGTACAGTCTTGCCCTCGTCGGTCGGCCGGCGCAGGTGAACGTCCTCACCAGCTCCCTGCACGGACGCAGCCGGCCGTGGCCGCCGAAATCGTCATCGTGGGGCGTGAACAGATCGTAGAGGGCGACCTCCTTCTCGCGGATGGCCGGCTCCTGCTCGGGCTCGATCCAGCCGGCGGCCCAGGCTGTTCCCATGAAGCCCGTCTCGAACAACGTGCCGCATCGGGCGACGGCCATTCCACACCAGAAACCGGTCGCGGTCACTGCGAAGACCGTCTTGGGCGGCAGAGCCGCGCCCTGGTAGCGTACGTGCGCGCCCTCAAAGGGGCGCTCGCCGGTATCCCACAGCAACTCGCCGGCCGAGTCTTCTACGGTCAGCCGGACGGCGTCGAGACGCTCGGTGTTCATCAGCCTGAAGGATATGGTCGGTCGGCGGTCGTCGGTGACCACGAGACCGCGCAGACCGTTGACGAGTAGTTCCATTACCGCCTCGCCCAGTCTTCAAAGGTCGACTTGATGAACTCCATCGTCCGGGCCGCCTGGAGCGCGAGCGTGCCATTGGCCGCAGCCGCTTTGATCGCGGGCGGGCAGAAGTCGTCTGCCGTCCCCAGGTAGGCGAATTCCAAAAAGCCGTGGGGCATGCCCTGCGCCACCATGCGGTCCACTTGCACGCCCGCTTCCTGCAGCTTGTCCGCGTACTCCGCCCCCTCGTCGAAAAGCCCGTCATCCTCTGCAAGCACCACGACCGCACGCGCCAAACCGGTCAGTTCCTCTCTCGATGCGTAGAGGGGAGACGCCAGAGGATCCGCCCAGTCTTCTCTTCTAGCGTGGGCGTCGTTGAAGTAGCGGTACAGGCTGAGCTGCGTCGGGTCGATGCGTTTCTCTTGCGGCGGGGTGACCATGTCCACGAACGGGTACACCAAAATCTGCAGTCCGATCGAGTATTCCCCCCTTCTCTTAGCCAGGATGCTCACCGTCGCCGACTCATTCGCGCCGGCGCTGTTTCCCATCACGGCGATCCTGCCCCGGTCGAAGTCGTGCCTCTTGTCTTCTAGGTAGTACTTGATGGCGTCATACGCATCGTACAGCGGCGCTGGGAACAAATTCTCCTCGCCCATGCGGTAGTCGATGGAGATCACGTTAGCTCTCAAGGTCTCCCGAGTCGCGTGCCACAACCCATCGTCCAGCGCGCACCCCCCGAACAGGAAACCGCCGCCGTGGAACGCGAAGATCACCGGCGCACCCTTCTCGGTCGCCGGGTAATAGACCGCATCCAAGGTCCTGTCCGGCAGGGGGATCGACTCGCGGATGCCCCGGACGGGAATGGTCCTGTTCAGCTGTCTCAGGGACTTGGCCACTACAAGAGCCTCGGCCAACAAGGCGTCTGTCACAGAAGTCACCTCTCTCTCGTGGTCAGCCTACTGCGCCTTGTCCGTTGCTGCGGCGTTCGACGGACGGTCAGGCGGTCGTTTTCTTCCACCAGTTCGACGAGCAACGGACGCTCCCGTGGGCTCTGGTTCGGAGCGTGCACGGCCAGTAGCAGCCGCCCCTCCTTCGAAGCGAAGACCATGCCGTGTCCGCCATCCCCGGCGAAGAGCGGCTCCGGTTCGTGCACCCAGGGCCCCGGGATGCCGCCCGTGACCGAACGCGCCAGACCCACCGCATACCCGGATGGACCGAAACTCGACCACAGCAGCAGGAGTTGCCCTGATCTCGTGCGGTACACGAACGGTCCGTCCGAGAGGAAGACATCTCCGCCGATGCCGAAATCTTTCGCGAAAGGGAAGGGCCGCGCCCAGGGGGCATCCACCGCACGGAACAGCACGTAGATATCGCCGGTGGCCGTTCTGAGATCACGGGAGAGCTCCACAGCGCACATCTCACCCTCGGCGGCCTGCCGGAAAGAGCGGCTGAAGACGAGGTGTGGGCTCCCGCTTCTGTCGACATAGAGTGTACCGTCCAGATAGTCCTGATCCAGAGGCGTCACCGGCCCGGCGCTGTGCAGGCTGAAGGGTCCCAGGGGCGCCCCGGCCGCAAGCACCTGCACGCCGACGTGCCCGTCCTTTGACCCCAAAGACGCGAAGAGGTAGTAGGCGCCCCGGTACGGATGGCATTCGGGGGCCCAGTAGCACCTGTCAGCCCAAAAGTCGGCGCCTCTGCGGA
>JAFGIH010000064.1 GCA_016929985.1 Thermoleophilia bacterium
CAGCCGTCGGCCGGCGCATTTCTCGATGAATACAAGAGGCTGCGTGAGAAGTACCAGCTCATATACTCGGTGCATCTGAGCGGCAAGTTCAGCGGCACCTGCGCAAGCGCAGAGGTCGCGCGTAGTCAGATAGACGGCGTAAAGGTCGTCGATTCGCTCTTGGCCACAGGTGGCATCGCGCTGCTGGTCGACCGCATCTTGGCGCGTATCGATCAGGGTGTGACCGATGTGGAGATGGACGACTATATCGCGCACTTCCTTGCCAAGCACACCTTCACGTTCTTGCCTACCACCCTCGATCAGCTCCACAAGGGAGGACGCATTGGGCACGCGTCTCACCTGGTAGGCACTCTTCTCAACATCAAGCCGGTGCTGACCATAGAAGACGGGGTCATCGAGGTCTACAAGAAGGTGCGTGGGGTGCGGCAGGCTTTGGAGGCCATGGTCGCCGGGATGCTGGAGGCAACCGAGTCGGGTGGCACGTGCTACGTGAGTCTCTCTCATGGTCTCAACGAACCGGTGCTCGAGCAGATGCGCGCACTGCTCGCGGAGGTCACCGACCGCGACCTCCAGATCAGATTCACCAGCATAGTCGGCGCCGTGATAGGTACATACGTAGGACCGGGCGCCATCGCCCTCTGCTGCATCCAGGAGTGAGCGTGCCGGCCGGGGGTGGCAGCCACTACCCCTTGGGCTCTTTGGAACCCATGACGTCGGGTCGCATACCCCGCGCCGGGACCTCCAAAGAGAGTATTGATCCCGAACGCCTGCAAAGACCGGTTTCGACGGTGCGCGGGATAGGTCGCACCACTGAACGCAGGCTGCGGGGTCTGGGTATCGAGACCGTCGGCGACTTGTTGCTCCATCTGCCGTTCCGTCACGAACCACCCTCTCGCATCGCAAGCATCGGGGAGTTGCAGGCAGAGGAGGAGGTCACTCTGCGCGTACGGGTGGTCTCGTGCGCCCTCAGACAGACGGCGCGGCGTCGTGTGACGGTGCTCGAGGCTCTGGTCTGCGACGATACCGGCAGCCTGATCGCCACGTGGTACAACCAGGGTTACCTCGAAGCGGCCTTTCAGCAGAAACCGGAGGTGTTGCTGAAGGGCGCGCTCATCTGGCGGCGCGGAGTGTCGTCCTTCGTGGTCAAACGGCACGAGATACTGGGAGAAGGTGAAGAGAGCCGCCACATCCTCGGCCTGGTGCCGGTGTACCCCAGCACGGCCGACCTGAGCGTGAGGACCATCAGGACCATCCTTCACGAGGCAGCTCCCGAGGCACGGAATCTGATCGATCCTCTTCCTTCGGAGTTGCGGGCCCGGAGGCGCTATCAATCGAGACCAGAGGCGGTCCTGTCGAGCCACTTTCCGGGCAACATGTCAGAAGCCGAAAGAGCTCGTCAGAGGCTTGCCTTCGAGGAGTTGTTGCTGCTGCAGGTGGCCGTGCTCGAGCGGCGGGCGGCACACGATCTGCAGCGGAGGGCGGAGCCGCTGGCCCCTCCGGCAGGGTTGGCCGACCGGTACCTGGCGACACTCCCTTACGAGCCGACGGACGCGCAACGAAGAGTCATCGGGGAGATAGAGCAAGACCTCTGCCGCACCGTTCCGATGCGGCGTCTGCTTCATGGTGACGTGGGGTCGGGCAAGACCATGGTGGCGGCTTACTGCCTGCTGCGGGCCGTGGAACAAGGGGGACAGGCGGCTCTGATGGCGCCTACAGAGGTGCTGGCCGACCAGCACTACATCGGGCTTGCAGCGGGGCTGCGGCGTCTGGGGGTGGTGGTAGCTCTCCTCAAGGGGAGCCAGAGCGCCGGCGACCGCCGCGCGGTGCGGCGGTCTCTCGAGGCCGGGGAGGTCGGGGTCGTAGTCGGCACACACGCGCTTATACAGGAGGGCATGCGCTATCGGGACCTCAGAGTGGCGGTCGTGGACGAGCAGCACCGGTTCGGAGTGCGGCAGAGAGACGCGCTGGTGGGAGCCGACGACTGTCGCGAGACTTGGCCCCACATGCTGCATATGTCGGCCACGCCCATCCCGCGGACGTTGAGTCTCACTCTCTATGGGGACTTGGATATCAGCGTGCTGGACGAGATGCCCGCGGGACGCAGGCCGGTGCGTAGCCGGGTGGTGTCGGAGGATCAGGTTGCCCGCATGTGGGGGTTCGTGCGGTCTCAGCTCGATCAAGGAAAGCAGGCCTACGTTGTCTGCCCGTTGATCGAGGAGAGCAGTTCGCTCGAGGTGGCTTCGGCCCGGGGCGCCTTCGACGAACTCGTCACGGGTGAGCTCGCGGGGTACCGGCTGCGGCTGCTTCACGGCCAACTGCCGGCCGCCGAGAAGGCCGAGACGATGGCCGCATATGTGGCCCGGGAGGTGGATGTGTTGGTGAGCACATCGGTTATCGAGGTGGGGGTGGATGTCGCCAATGCCACGGTGATGGTCATCATGGGCGCCCGGAGGTTTGGTCTCTCCCAATTGCATCAGCTCCGTGGACGGGTGGGCAGGGGGGACGCGGAGTCGTACTGCTTCCTCTTCTCGGAAGGCGATGACGAGCCGGCCCGCGAGCGCCTGGCCTTGTTCGCGCGCACGCCCGACGGGTTCGAACTGGCCGAGGCCGACCTGCTGGCCCGAGGCGAGGGACAACTCTTCGGCGAGAGGCAATCGGGGCTGAGCGATCTTCAGGTGGCGTCACTTCTGCGCGATCGACGGCTGCTCGAAGAAGCCCGGCGCGAGGCCGAAAGACTGGTCGGCACTGAGGCATCGCTGCCGGCCCGCTTCGTCGTCGAGGCGGCACGCGAACGCTTCGCGCGCAAGATAGACTGGATGGACCGGGCGTGACCGGCCGGCCTCCGGGCAAGATCCGCATCGTTGCCGGTGCGCACCGGGGCAGACGCCTGAAGGTCGCTGCCGGTACGGCAGTGCGTCCCACGTCGGAGAGGGTGCGCGAGGCCGTGTTCGACGCGCTGGGACCGGTTGGGGGATTGTGTGTTCTAGACATGTTCGCGGGCACCGGCGCCATGGGCCTCGAAGCCTTATCGCGAGGAGCCGCGTCGTGCGTCTTCGTAGAGAACGATCCCGCTGTGGCCGCCACACTGAAAGAGAACATCGCCGCCCTGGGCTATCAGGCGGAGGCCCGAGTGCTTCAGCTGCCCTACGAAAATGCCTTGCTCGGTTTGAGCGGCCGAGGGGGAGGCTTTGATTTGCTCTTTGTCGACCCTCCCTATAGAATTCTTCCGGCAGTTGAAGTGGTGTTGCAGCCGCTGTTGCCATCTCTCTTGGCAGACGACGGTGTCGCCGTTGTGGAGGGCAGCAGGAAGACCTTTGTAGACTTGGGCCGGACCCCGGTCTTCGACCGGACGTACGGTGACACGAGAATCACCATGATCGCGATGAGGAGGGGTGCCCGGTGAAGATCGCCCTGTGTCCCGGCACGTACGACCCGGTGACTATCGGTCATATCGACGTCATCACGCGGTGTAGCACCATCTTCGA
>JAFGIH010000622.1 GCA_016929985.1 Thermoleophilia bacterium
ACCCGGCCATGGTCTCGCCGGTCATGCCCGACTTGGAGATGACGTTGACCAACGTGCGCCCCAGGTCGAGTCTGTCGAGAAGAGCGGATGTCTCGTCGGGATCGACATTGTCGAGTACGTACAGCCGCGGCCGGCCCGCCCGCTGAACCGCGTCGAGCTCGTTGTGGAAGAAGGGCAGCAGCGCCCTGGAGAGGGCCAGCGTCCCGAGGGCCGATCCACCGATGCCGATCACGAGAACGGAGTCGAATCTGCCCGCGGCCCGAGTGGCATAGTCCAGATACGGTTGAGGATCCTGGCGGGGGAGCTCGGTCCAGACCAGCATCCCCGTACCGGCCACGTCGAGCACCGCCCTTCGCGCCTGCTCGAGGCGCGCCTCCGACCTCTCGAGTGTCTTCGGAGAGAGCCCGCTCCTCTCTCCGGCGGCTCCCATGCAGTACCTGGTATCGAGTGACAGTCTGTCCACCGCGGTGTTCCTTTCGTCACCCAGGCGCCCTCTCCGCCCGCGAGCGGTCGCCGGTGTTCACAAGGCCGCTTCGATTCTATATGCTGACCCGTCGACTGGAAAGTGGCGGCGATCGAGACTTGCGGGAGCAGCATGGCCGAACAGAGGGATATTCGCGGTGCAGGACGTCCGTCGGGAACGCCCCAGGCCGCAGACGCCGGCCGACCTCTTCTCGGCGCGCAGATCTCCACTGCGGGCGGGTTCGCTCCCGTGCCCGGTCGCGCCCTCGCCATCGGGGCCGAGGTCGTGCAGACCTTCAGCTCCAACCCCCGCACCTGGCAGACCCGCTCGCCCGGCCCCGACGAGATGGCCGAGTTGGTCGAAGGCCTTGCGCGGCACCAGATGCCGGTCTTCTTTCACACCATCTACCTGATCAACCTCGCCTCACCCGACGAGGGGTTGCGGCGCAACTCCGCCAAGGCTCTCGCCCACGCCCTCGCCCTGGGCTCACTCGCGGGTGCCGCCGGGGTGGTGACACATGTCGGCTCTCACCGTGGTGACGGCTTCGAACGCGGGTGTGAACGAGCCTCCGGCGCCATCGCGGAGGCGTTGCGGCTTGCCGAAGCCTCCCTTGAGGCACAGGGGCATGACCCGGTGCTCCCCCCGCTTCTGCTGGAGACCGCGGTCGGAGCGGGAGCCATTCTGGGAGCGCAGTTGGAGCAGTTGGCCGCCTTGCTCGGAGTCCTTTCGTGCGGGCCGGCCCCGCAAGTCGCCGCCGAGCACGCGGCGGGACGGTCGGCCACCGGCATCTGCCTGGACACCGCCCATCTCTTTGCCGCCGGCTACGCCGTGCACGACCCAGCCGGGCTCGACGCACTCGTCGACCGCCTGCGCAGTCTGGAACTACTCGACAGAGTGGGCCTGATGCACCTCAACGATTCGAGCGCCCCGTTCGCGTCCAACCGCGACCGTCACGAGAACCCAGGTGACGGACTGATCGGCTACGAGGGACTCGCCGGGGTGGTGAGACACCCGGCCTTTGCGCGCGTCCCCTTCGTGCTCGAGGTACCGGGGGCCGACGGACGCGGACCCGACGCGGCCAACATCGCCGTGGTCAAGGCTATGCGGGCGGGCCGGCCCCGGCCACCGGTCAGGACAGAGCGGCGGGCGGCTCCAGACCCACGAGAAGGGCCTCTTCCCGGCGCATGATGTCGAGAAGCGCAAGTGTCACCGGTCCCGGCCTGCCGTCGCCAACCGTGTGCGACCCGATGCGCACCACCGGCATGACGTCCCTGGTGGTGGAGGCCGAGAAGACCTCGCACTCCGAATCGCTCTCGGTGGTCACTTCGGGCAGAGTGAAAGCCCGCTCCTCCACCTCGTAGCCTTTGCGATGTGCGTACTCGATGACATGTTTGCGGGTGATGCCCGCAAGGATGCGGTTGCCCAGCGGATGCGTGCGGAGCACACCCCCCAAGAAGGCGAAGACGTTCGACGACCCACCTTCCCTCACCACCCCGTCGGCCGAGACGAACAGGGCCTCGTGCGCTCCGGCTTGGCGCGCCTCTTCTTTGGCCAACACGGCGGGTAGAAGATTGGTGGTCTTGATGTCGCAACGCGCCCAGCGAAGATCTTCCACCGGATGAAGCATCGTGCCGGCCAGGATCTCCTCGACCGTGGGGGCGGACTTGCTCCGCGCATAGGCCACCACCGTAGGATGGGGAGGATGGGGGAACACGAACTCCCGTGGAGCATACCCTCTGGTGACCTGCACATAGGCGAATCCCTCGACCACCCCGGAACGTGCGACCACCTCGGGGAGCACGGCCTCGAGATCGTGTCCGCGAAGAGCCTGGGCGAGACTCACCTCCCCCAGGTTGCGTACGAGCCGGGTCAGATGGTCGTCGAGCCAGACGAGGCGACCGTTCATCACCTTGATCACTTCGTAGACGCCGTCACCGAGCTGGAAGCCCCGGTCTTCAACCCCCACCCTGCCCTCGGAGAGCGGCATGAACTCACCGTTCAGATAGAGCATCTCACTATCCATCTGCTAACCTCGCGTCGATGATCACGTATCGCCTAGCCACCGCTTCTGACGCCGCCCAAGTGGTCTCACTGCTTCGGGAGATCATGGAGCTGCACGGCGTCACACCTCCCGAGCCGGAACGTCTCCACACCACGTTTGCCGCCATTCTGGAGGCGCCCGAACACCTCGTGCTGGTGGCCGAAGCCCAAGACCACGTCGCCGGGATGTGTGCTCTCATATTCTCGCAAAGTACGTGGTCGGCGTCGCCCGTGTGCGAACTCCAAGACGTCATGGTGACACGTGACTGCCGGCGGTCCGACGTGGGCCGGGGGCTCATCCAAGCCGCCGAGCGGGTCGCACGCGCCCGCGGCTGCACCCGGCTCTTCCTGCTTGCCGAGTACTGGAACCTCGACGCGCACGCCTTCTACCGCAGCCTGGGTCTGGCCGAAAAGACCTGCCTCTACTTCGAACGCGACCTACGAGGCGCCCTACCGAGTTAGGAACGGCGGAACGTCCAGGTCGTCGTCGTCGCGCTTGGGGGTCTCGACCCGCGTGCGCAGGGGGGTGCCACTCAGAGTGTCCTCGGGCGACCGCGCAGGCTGCTGGGGCTGCGGCGGCGGCGACGCTGGCTGTTGCGGCTGCGCCGGCGGGAACTCCCGGTCGCGGGACGCAGGCGCTCGGTGCTCGCCCGAGTGATCATGAGACGTGGCATCCACGACCTGCTGCGTGAGCACGTCCTCGCTGGTGGCATCGAACCCGGTCGCTACCACCGTCACCCAGATGGTGTCGCCCAGCGACCTGTCCACAACGGCGCCGAAAATGATGTTGGCGTCGGGCTCGGAGGCCGCGGCCACCGTCTCGGCGACCTCGGTGATCTCGTGGAGCGACATGTCCTCGCCCCCGCTGATATTGAGAAGTATGCCCCGCGCTCCCTCGATGGAGCTCTCCAGCAGCGAGGAGTTGAGGGCCATCTCAGCGGCCCGCTTCGCGCGCCCTTCGCCATGCGCCCGTCCGATGCCCATGTGCGCCGTGCCCGCCCCGCTCATGATGGTGCGCACGTCGGCAAGGTCGAGATTGATGATCCCGGGGACCGTGACCACGTCGCAGATGCCCTGCACTCCTTGGCGGAGCACGTCGTCGGCCAAACGCAGGGCCTCGACCATGGTGGTATTGCGGTCGGCCACCTCGAGCAGCTTGTCGTTCGGTATCACGATGACTGTGTCAGCACGCTGTTTGAGCATGCGGGCGCCCTCCAGCGCCTGCAGGCCGCGTCGCCTGCCTTCGAAGGCGAACGGGCGCGACACCACCCCTATGGTGAGCGCTCCGAGAGAACGGGCTATCTCGGCCACGACCGGCGCGGCGCCGGTTCCGGTGCCGCCGCCCTCCCCGGCCGTGATGAAGACCATGTCGCTGCCCTTGAGCATGTTCTTCAATTCATCATAGGCAGCCAGCGCGGCGTCCCGGCCCACCTTGGGATCGGATCCACCGCCGAGGCCTTTGGTCAGATTGCGGCCGATACGCAGCTTGTGATCTGCTTCGCACATGGCCAGAGCCTGCGCGTCGGTGTTGATGGCGATGAACTCCACGCCCTCGAGGCCCGCCTCGAGCATGCGGTTGATGGCGTTCGTCCCGGCGCCGCCCACTCCGACCACGCGGATGACGGCCGGGAAGCTGCGCGACGGCGGGATGAGCGTGCGCCGGCCCTCGTCGGTGATATCGGAGGCCCCGCCCTGGTAGTCCTCTCCGGTTTCTTCTCCCACCTGGTCATCCAGGCTGTACGCCGCTTCGTCGATCGGTTCGTCCGCAGGTTCGTCCACCGGTGGTCCCGTGGTCTCGGGCTCGGTGGCAACCGGCTCGTCTGCGTCCATCGGCAAACTCGTCTGCGGCGTCTCTCCGGCCGGCCTGGACGCTTCCGTCCCCCTGAAGAGAGAGCTCAGGCCGCTGTCCTTCATGCTAGATCTTTTTTCCATTGAGCACCTCTCTCGCAAGCCGACGATATGCTTGGGCAGCATGGCTGTCCGGTGCGTATTTGAGTACCGACTCCCCCTTCACCGGCGCTTCCGGGAACTTGATGGTCTTGGGGATGGTCGTCTCGAAGACCAAGTCGCCGAAGCTGTTCCGCAGCACCTCAACGGCCTCCCGTCCGTGCACGGTACGAGAATCGTACATAGTCGGTATGATCCCGGCAATATGCACGCGGGGATTGAGGTTCTCGCGCACCAGTTCCAGAGTGCGCTCCAGCTGCGCCAAGCCCCGTAGCGAGAGATACTCGCACTGCACGGGGACGATGACCGCGTCAGAGGCGGTGAGCGCGTTGATGGTGAGCAGACCGAGCGACGGCGGGGTATCGAGAAGGATGTAGTCGTACTGGTCCTGCAGCGTCATCAGAGCCTTGCTGAGGACCCGCTCCCTACCGATCTGCGAGCTGAGCGCCAACTCGACGGCCGCCAGGTCGATACTCGCGCCCACCAGATCGATCTCCAGCTCGTGAACGGCGTTCCTGATCGGCACCCCGCTCACGAGCACATCGTACATGCTTGGCCGCACGAGGTCCGGGTTGAGCCCCAGGCTCATGGTCAGGTTGCCCTGGGGGTCCATGTCCACGGCCAAGACGCGTTGGCCCATCTCCCGGAAGGCTACTCCCAGACTGATGGTCGTCGTGGTCTTTGCCACGCCGCCTTTCTGATTCGCAAACGCCACGACCTTGGCCAAGCCATCTCCCTTTGGTCCGTTGGTCACTCTACCGATAGTACTGATAGCTTTTCGCAGAGTGTGCAGGAAATCCTCTGCGCGAGGACCGTGGCGCTCCGGTGAGGGCTACCGAGCGACAGTCTCCAAACCCGCCTGGAGGAAGCCCCCCTCCACCGAGACGGGGGGCGTCTGCGATTCGGAGAATTCTTTGAGCTCCCTCATGAAGTCGCGGTTCTCACGGACGTGCTCCCAAGCGTGGCACATGAGGTAGCCCTCGACCTGATGCTTTCGATACATGGGCGCCTTCGGCTTGACGGCAAGCATCCGCCGGACTTTGTAGAAGCGCTTGTGGGCGTCGAGCAAGGCCAGTTGCAGTTCGTAGGGAGTCATCTGCTTGGGCCAGTGGACCACATGGTGCCCGTCGTAGAGACTCCAATTGTGGGTGAGTACACGGCCCTCCGCCTCCCAGCGAGCGGTGTGCTGCGTACCCGGCAGTGGCGTGAGTGCAAGGAACTGCACGGTGTTCAGCCCGTGTTCCAGACAATAGTCGGCCGTTTGATAGAGAGATTCGGGAGTGTCGGAGTCGGCGCCGAACGCGAACATGCCGTGGGTCTTGATGCCTCTGTTCGCCAACGCCTCGAGGCCACCCGACATATCGTCGATGCTCGATTCCTTGTGATATTCCTTCAGGGTGTCCGGGTTGATCGACTCCAACCCCAGATATACGATCCGGCAATTGGCGTTCCAAAGGAGATCGAGAAGCTCCTTGTCGACCTTGCCGTTCTTACACACGGAGTCGACCCTTATCTGCGCGTAGAACGGAGCGCCGATGTTCTCTCTCGCCATGAGGGTCAGGAGTTCCTTGCCCCTACGCTTGCTGATGAGGAAATTGTCGTCGTAGAAGAACACCTTGCTCGGCTTCAGCCGCTTGAGCTCCTTCACCACCTCGACCGGCTCCACAGTACGGACCTTGCGCCCGAACATCAGGATCACCGAGCAGAAGTCACAGCCGAACGGGCAACCCCGAGAGGCCAAGATGGGGGTTGGACTGATCTTCTCCCCTCCGACCACCAGGCTCATGTCGGGCCAGGGGAGATCGGTCAGCCCGGCCAGCAACGGACGAGCGGGATTATGCACGACCTGCCCGTCGACGCTCCGGTACGTCAGCCCGAGG
>JAFGIH010000623.1 GCA_016929985.1 Thermoleophilia bacterium
ATCTGCGTGGTCAAGAGCCCCGTCGGATGGAACTGCACGAACTCCATGTCCTTGAGCGGCACGCCCACGTAGTAGGCCATGAACATGCCGCAGCCCGTGCTGATATGGCTGTTGGTGGTGTTGTTGTACGTACGGCCTGCGCCGCCGGTGGCGATGATCACCGCGTTGGCCGTGAAGGCCTCGAAGCCGCCGTGGATCATGTCGTACGACACCACGCCCTGACATACGCCGTCATGAACGATGAGGCTCGACACGTACTGCTCCACGTACATCTTCACCTGCAGACGGTAGGCCTGCTCGACCAGCGTGTGCAGGAGGTAGTGCCCGGTCTTGTCGGTGCCGTAGCAGCAACGAGGGAAGCCGGCGCCGCCGAAGGGGCGCTGCGCGATCTTGCCGTCCTCGAAGCGGCTGAACGGGCAACCCCAGTGATCCATCTCGTAGATGACCCCGGGGGCGTCCTTGGCCATCTGGATGGCGCAATCCTGGTCGACCAAGAAGTCGCCGCCCTTGATGGTGTCGAAGGCGTGCTTCTCCCAGTTGTCATCGAGACCGTCGGGATGATTGCCGAGCGCCGCGTTGATGCCGCCCTGGGCTTGGCCGGAGTGACTACGACCCGGATGGACCTGCGAAAGGATGGCGACGTCCACACCAGCCCGCTTGGCCTCTATCGCCGCGCGGAGACCGGAAAGACCGCCGCCTACTACTATCACGTCATGATGGATCATGTCAGCCTCACCCCTTGTACCCTATGTAGGGCCAAAGGCCCCAGACCCCGTAGACCAGGAAAGCGATCCCTACGGCCCACAGGACGATGGTCAACGCCACGGAGCGTTTGCGAGAGGTGAACCAGTAGTCCATCAACACCATGCGTAGTCCGTTGAGAGCGTGATAGATGCCGGCCGCCAACAGGATGATGTCCAGCGCCGTGAAAGTGCCGTGAGCGACCCGGTTGCCCACCGTCTCGTAGCTGATATCGCCGATACTCAGGATGTGGGTATAAATCAAGTGTAGTGCCAGGCACACGATGAGCAGGACGGCGGTGATCCGCTGGAACAGCCAGGACCACATTCCTCCCCCATGGGTGGAGACTACCTCGGCTTTCAACTCACCACCCCCAGTCCTCCGCCCCACGGCGCGACGTCGTTCGCGATGTAGCTGAAGGCCACGTACGCGAAGACGACGAAGCAGACGACCACCACGGCCATGGCGCTCCAAAAAATGACCTTGTGCTGTTTGATCCCCACGTTGAAGTCCATGAGGATGATCCGGACGCCGTTCAACGCGTGATACAGAACGGCCACCACCAGCGCCAGGTCGAGGACCAACGCGATCGGATGCTCGAGGAAGTCCATGACGTTGTTAAAGGTGCCGCCGTCGACCCCGAACTGCCCCAGCGAGATGATTATGATGTGGGCGAGAAGGTAGAAGACGAGGATGACGCCGCTTATCCGGAAGAGCAGCCAGGCCCACATACCTGTGGCCTTCCAGAGACCCGCCCCCACGTTGGCGATCTCACGAGGTTTTGCGCTCAAGAATCCCCCTTCCTTTCGTACTTCTTGCGCCCTTCGACGTAGAGGTCGCCTCCGTACATGTCGTTGATGACGACCACCGGGAAGTCCTTGACTTCGAGCTCCCGGATGGCTTCGGGTCCCAGATCGTCGTAGGCGACTACTTTTGCCGAGACTATCCGTTGGGCGAGTAGAGCACCAGCTCCCCCTGTAGCACCAAGATACACGGCTTTGTCGCGCTTGAGGGCTTCCTTCACCGCATCGTTGCGAGAGCCTTTGCCGATCATGCCCTTGAGGCCCAATGCAAGCAGCTTGGGAGAGTATGCGTCCATGCGTCCCGACGTGGTGGGGCCGGCCGAGCCGATGGCCTCGCCAGGCCTCGCCGGAGTGGGACCGACGAAGTAGATGATCTGCCCCTTCAGGTCTATGGGCAACGGCTCATTCTTGTCGATCAATTCCACCAGCCGCTTGTGAGCAGCGTCGCGGCCTGTGTAGATGACGCCGGTGATGAGCAGGCGATCGCCCGCGTGCAGAGTCGCGACCACCTCGTCAGTGAGCGGAGTGCTGATGGTGCGGTCCATCAGAGCACCACCTCCTTGTGCCGGGCCGAATGACACTGGATGTTCACGGCCACCGGCATGCTGGCGATATGCGCGGGTAGTTCCTCGATGAAGACATCGATCACGGTCACCGTACCGCCGAGGCCGGCGGGGCCGATGCCAAGGTTGTTGCAGCGCTTTTCGATCTCGTCTTCGAGCTCGGCCAGCCGCGGGTCGGGATTGGTCGAGCCGACTTCACGCATGAGCGAATGCTTGGCCATGTAGGCGGCCTTCTCGAATGTCCCCCCGAGGCCCACACCCACGATGATGGGCGGGCACGGGTTGGGTCCGGCCTTGCTCACCGTGTCGACGATGAAGTCGATGGCGCCCTGGCGGCCCTGCGCAGGCTTCAACATGGCGAGAGCGCTCATGTTCTCGGCACCGCCCCCTTTGGGAGCCACGATCACGCGGACTTTGTCGCCCGGCACGATGCGGACGTGCAACATGGCCGGCGTGTTGTCACCTGTGTTCTTACGAGCCCCGATTGGATCAGCTACCGCAGACTTGCGCAGATAGCCGTCCGTATAGCCCTTGCGCACACCCTCGTTGACGGCGTCTTCAAGAGCTCCGCCCACCAGATGCACGTCCTGACCGATCTCCAGGAACACGACGGCGAGACCCGTGTCCTGGCAGAGAGGCCGCTTGGCGTCTCTGGCGAGATTAGAGTTCTCGAGGAGCTGTACGAGAATGTCTCGGCCGGTCTCGGACTGCTCGCGGTCGATGGCTTCCTCGAAGAAGGCCACTACGTCGTCACCCAGGAACGTGCACGCGTCGACAGCGAGCTTGGCGACTGCTTCGGTCACCCGGGCAACGTCCAATTCCCTCACAGCATCCCTCCTCGGCTCGCGTAGAGCCACTCTGCGCGCTTCACCATGACAAAGCTGGTCCACATTGTCGCATTCTTGATATATGTATATCAAAAATGAGCACGAAGTGTATGGTGATATGGTCCTGGAGGGGCGGTATGCCGGTCACTGGCGGCTCTTCCCACCCTCGGCTACACTAGGAGTCGCCACGCCGCAGACGTCGCGCGGCCCGGCATCGCCGCCAACCTTAAGACTACACGGGAACCAAAGTGCGAGTACTATCCGGCATACAGCCCTCAGGCAGACCTCACCTGGGCAACTACTTCGGCGCACTGCGCCAGTACATCACGCTTCAGGAAGGCAACCAGCCCTTCTACTTCATCGCCAGCTACCACGCGCTCACTGCCGTCCAGGATGCCGCGCGACTGCGAGAGTACACCACGGGCGTTGCTCTTGACTTCCTCGCGCTCGGTCTCGATCCGGCGAGAAGCGCCCTCTTCGCCCAACAGGACGTGCCCGAGGTCACCGAGCTCACCTGGATACTGTCGTGCGTCACGCCCATGGGTCTGCTGGAGCGAGCCGTCAGCTATAAGGACAAGATCGCGCAAGGGCTCTCGCCCAACCACGGCCTGTTCGCATACCCGGTGCCCCAGGCGGCGGACATCCTCATCTATCTATCCGAGCTCGTGCCGGTCGGCCAGGATCAGAAGCAACATCTGGAGATCACTCGCGATATCGCGGGCAAGTTCAACCAGCAGTTCGGCGAGGTCTTCGTCATGCCCGAGCCCTATATCCTCGATTCCACAGCGGTGGTGCCCGGCATCGACGGCGGCAAGATGTCGAAGAGCTACGACAACGACATCGGCATCTTCGACGAGGGCAACGTCCTCAAGAAGAAGGTCATGTCCATCGTCACCGACTCGGCGCCGGTCGAGGCTCCCAAAGACCCGTCGCAGTCGACTCCCTTCCTCCTTCTGAGCCTGCTGGCGTCCGAGGACGAGACCGAGGAGTGGGAGGCCCGCTACAAAGCCGGGGGCATGGGCTACGGCGAGGTGAAGAAACGCCTGCTGGAGCTCATCAACGACTATTTCGGACCTTTCCGCGAGCGACGCCGTGAACTGGAGAAAGACCCTGATTACGTCACGGATGTGTTGAAGGACGGGGGGATGAGGGCCCGGGCGGTCGCGCAGCAGGTGATGGACAAGGTGAGAGAGGCTACGGGGCTGCCCACCACGTACTGAAGGAGGCCCCCATGGAAGACCCGAACGCCACGCAGCTCGATCCCGATCAGCCTTGGGTAGGCGATCTGCACGAATTGGTGCAGTTCGCCGATCGCGGCATCGTCAGCAAGACCCTGGTTGACACTGCGAAGAGCAACGTCAGCCTCTTCGCCCTGCGGACGGGGCAGAAGATGTCCGGCCACGCGTCGCGTTGGCCGGCCACCATCCATGTTCTCCAGGGAGCCGGCACCATCCAGATCGGTGAGGCCGAGCACGAGGGCAAGCCTGGTTCGCTTTTCTACATGCCGGCCCAGACGTATCACGCCCTGACCTCCACCGATGATCTGGTGTTCCTCCTCAGTCTATTCCGGTAGATAGCTGCTCCTGCCAGGCGTGCGACCAGACAACACAACGCACTGATGGAGTACTTCGACCTCACACTGCCGCTCCTTCCGGGCATGCCCGTCTACCCAGGCGACCCGGAGGTCCGGTTCACCGCTGCGCGTACCCACGAGACCGATGGCTACCAGGTGACGCGACTCTGCTTGGGCTCGCACTCCGGCACCCACCTGGATGCGCCCCGTCACTTCCTGGCCGAGGGAGCCACTCTCGACGAATACAGGGTCGACCGCCTCGTGGGACCGGGTGTGGTCGTCGACTGCCGACCGCCATCCGGCGGGCCGGACACGTACGAGCCGGGGGAGATCGCTGAGTCGCCGGTCATCGACGCGGTCTTGCTGAGGGAGCGGATGAAGGCTTTTTCGATCACTGCCGGAAGTATCGTGGTCGTTTGGACGGAGGGCGCGCCTCTCACGGCAGACGCAGGGGAGTTCCTTTCGGGACTCAGGCCCGTCATCGTGGGCACCGATGCAGCCAGTCTCGACGCGGAACCCCACGCGGTGCACCGACTTCTGCTGGGGCAGGGGATCCTCCTTGCCGAGAACCTGCAGGGACTGGACCGCCTCGGACCGGGCCCGGCCACCTTCGCATTCCTTCCGCTGGCCGTGGTCGCGACGGATGGGGCGCCCGCGCGGGTCATTGCGTGGAGGTAGTGGTGGTCTCCTCGGCCTCAGGGGTCACGGTGATGATGCCGTCGTACCACGGCGGGGTATAGATCAGCATCGGTAGATAGCCTGCCGCCGCCCTGAAGGTCAGCATCAGGTCGAGGGACGTGTTGTTGAGGAGGCTCCGGGGGAAAGGGCCCGACCGGGTCGGCTCGATTGCCACGACCGAGTCGGCGACGCGGCAGACGAAGTCCTCGGGGTCGATCCGCAGCGGCGTCACATCGGTGTTCGTCACCCTTACGTACGCCTGATAGAAGGTCTCACCGGCTCCTGG
This sequence comes from Thermoleophilia bacterium, assembly GCA_016929985.1. Next base: position 5,472 of record JAFGIH010000623.1, read on the forward strand.
AGCGGTCGGTGTCTTCTCGCTCAGCCTCTGTTCGGGGCTGGCCGGCTGGAAGGTCGAGTGCAGAGCCCGGACGGTGACGGTCGCTTGGCCCACTTTGATGGCCTCGCCGATGACGCCGGCGATGTCTCCCGACTCCTGGCCCTCCTCTTCGGTGGTGGACGTCGTCCTTCCCTCGGCACCCTCGCCGCCGCCCAGGTCGCAGCCGGACGTCCACACGAGACAGCAGGCGGTCAGCAGAAGCGCGGTCAGCGGGCCTAGGAGCGCTCTGAACCAGCTCGTGGAGTGCAGTCTCTTCACGGCACCATCATACGCGAAAGGACTTCGGGGTTGACCAGATGGGGTACCGGCTCACCCCGCACAGCCGCGATGGCATTGCGGACGGCGACTTCGGACATCTTGCCCCTGGTCTCGACGGTAGCGCTCCCCAGGTGGGGGAGAAGAAGCACGTTCGCCAAGTCTGCCAGGCCGGGCGCCAGTTCGGGCTCCCGTTCGTAAACGTCGAGTGCAGCCCCACCGAGGTGCCCACTCCGAAGAGCCTCTACCAGAGCGCTCTCGTCAACCACCGGGCCACGTGCCGTGTTGATAAGGAACGAGCCCGGGCGCATGAGCGCTAGCTCCCGGCCGCCGATGAGGTGGCGGGTGTCCGGAGTCAGAGGCACGTGCAGGCTGACGATATCGGCCTCCGCGAGGATCTCATCCACACCGGCGTGGAATTCCCAGCCAGCACCCGCGGGCACCTGCTCCGGAGCCAGGGGTCCTGCGCGCCTCGTGTAGACGACCTTCATGTCCCAGCCAAGAGCCCGCCGGGCCACCGCCTGCCCGATACGCCCCATACCCACGATGCCCAACGTCGTGCCCGCTACCGCGCGACCGAGAAGCAGGAAGGGCCCCCATTGCTCGAAGCGCCCCTGGCGCACCATGCGATCACCCTCGACCACCCGGCGGGCGAGACCAAGGATCATCGCCCAGGTGAGATCGGCAGTAGCGTCGGTGAGCACCCCGGGAGTGTTCGCGACGAGGATGCCTCGTTCGGTAGCCGCCGGGACATCGATATTGTCGTAGCCTACCGCCATCGTCGAGACCACTCTGAGCCCGCCTCCGGCAGCATCCATGACGGCGCCGTCGATCTTCTCACTGAGTAGACAGAGAAGGGCATCGGCTCCCGGGACACCCTGCAGAAGGAGTTCCCGCGCGAGCGGCCGGTCTTCTGCGCCTCCGGTCACGGCGAACAACTCGTGCGCGAGAGACAGCCCCGGCTCGGGGATGCGGCGCGTGAGGAACAGCCGCGGCTTCGTGGACACGTGGGATTCGGGTCTGGGAGCATTCATGGTCGGACCAGTATATCCTTAGCCCATGTCCGGACAAGTTCGAGCAGGCACGTGCTCGTGGACCGACCCGACGATGGTGCGGGTCTGGTATCCGGCGGCCGTGCGCAGCGCGGCCGACCGCCTGCGCTACTACGCCGCCCACTTCGACACTGTGGAGGTCGATTCAAGCTTCTACGGGTTGCCCACGGCCGGCACCGCCCAACTGTGGGCCGAACGCACGCCGCCGGGGTTCGTCTTTCATGTGAAGGCCTTCGGCATGCTCACCCGGCACGGGGTCCGCGCCGACCGCCTCCCAGCTCAGCTGCGCACGGGCTGTTCGTTTGAAGTAGACCGCCAGGGGCGCATCGTCCACCCATCGCAGGAACTCCGCGAGCAGGCCTTCGCCCTTTTCAGCGAGGCACTCGAGCCCCTCCGCAGAGAGGAGAAGCTGGGACTGGTCCTGATGCAATTTCCACCATACTTCGTGGCCAACCGGGCCAACCGGGAGTACATCACCTACAGCGTCGGCCTTCTGGCGCCGGATAGGGTGGCAGTGGAGTTCAGACACGCATCATGGTTGGAGCTTGAGGAACAGGCTACGACTCTGGGGCTGCTAGCTTCGCTCGGCGCAGCATACGTGTGCGTGGACGAGCCGCGCATCGATGCACGCAACGTGCTACCACCCCTGGCCGTGGCGACGGCCGAGACCGCCTACGTCCGCTTCCACGGCCGCAATGCCGCTACGTGGAACGCCCGCACAGGTTCAGCCGCCGAGCGTTTCAAACACCTATACTCCACGGAGGAACTCCTGGAGTGGGTGGAGCCCGTGCGAAGCCTGCAGGAAGTGGCCGGCACCACGTACCTCATGTTCAACAACTGCTTCGCGGACTATGCCCCGCGCAACGCTCAGCAGATGCTCTCGCTGCTCGACTTCTCGCCGGGATCCGAGCGGTGGCCGGCCGGACTCACCGCCACTGACGCCGCCGATGAAAAGGACGGCGCCCCCGGAGGGGCGCCGTCCCAGGAAATGCCGCAGTAGTCTTCGATCAGATCTTCGGCAGGTTCTTCATCGCCTCTTTGATCTTCTCTTCAGGATACGCGAAGTCCTCGAGCTTGCCGTCGAGGTAGTTGTCATACGACGCCATATCGAAGTGGCCATGGCCGCTCAGGTTGAAGAGAATGGTCTTCTCGTCGCCCGACTGCGTGCAGTCGTCGGCAAGCTGCTTGGCTACCGCGATAGCGTGGTTGCTCTCGGGGGCCGGGATGATGCCTTCCGACCGGGCGAAGCTGATGCCGGCTTCGAAGACCTCGGTCTGCATGACCGAGCGCGCTTCGAGCATGCCCAACTGGTGGAGATGGGACACCATGGGAGCCATGCCGTGATAACGCAGACCGCCCGCGTGGATGCCCGGGGGTACGAAGTCATGGCCTAGTGTGTCCATCTTGAGAAGCGGCGTGAACTTGGCTGTGTCGCCATAGTCGAAGGCATAGATACCCTTGGTCATGCTGGGGCAGGCCGCTGGCTCCACGCCTATGCAACGCGTCTTCTTGCCCTTCTTGATGTTCTCGCCGACGAACGGGAATGCGATCCCGGCGAAGTTGGAGCCGCCGCCTACG
>JAFGIH010000065.1 GCA_016929985.1 Thermoleophilia bacterium
CCGCAGCGTGCGATGCTTGGCGCGTATCCAGGAGGCATCGTTGCCGGCGCCCTCCAACATGTCCGACAGATAGTCGACCATCGGCCTGGAGCCCAAGGCCACGGCGTAGGGCGCGATCTTCTCCAGCGTGTAGGAGATGTGGTCCCGTAGCGGCAGATGAGAGCCGGTGAGTGGGTCGATATAGACCGCGCCGAGGCCGAAGCGGCATGCGGAGAACCGGTTGTAGCCATACACGAGATAGTCGTCTTCGCGCGGCGTTCCCGGAAGCGTGTCAAGAAGGTACTTCGAAAGCGCCTGGATGTACGCGGCCAACACGCCGGCCCGCTCGACTGTGAGTGGCGTGTCACACACACGCACCTCCACGGTACCGAAGGCCGGTTTGGGCCGGATGTCCCAGTAGAAGTCCTTCATGCTCTTGACGATCCTGAGAGCCTCCATCTTCTCAAAGTAGGCAGTGAAATCGGCCCACTTGAGTAGGCAGGGCGCCCGTCCGGAGAGCGGAAAGACGAGCACGGAATTCAACCGGGAGCAATCGAACAGCGTCTCGGTGCCCTGGGCGAATGGCGAGCTGGCCGACAGCGCGATGAAGTGAGGCACGTAGCGGGACAGCAGGTGGAGCAGGTAGAGGGCCTGATCACCGTCAGCGCACCCGACGTGAACGTGCTGGCCAAAGACGGTGAACTGCTTCGCCAGGTATCCATAGAGCTCCGATACCACTTTGAACCGGGGTGATTCGTAGATGCTCCTGTCGGGCCAGTGCTGGAACGGGTGCGCGCCCCCTCCTGAGATGCCGACGTTGAGCGCCCCCGCGGCCTTGAGAAGATCGTTCCTGATCTGCCGCAGTTCGGCGATGAGCGCGGAGAACTCCGACTGGACGTCGGTGCTGACCTCGATCATGCTCTCGGTGATCTCCGGCTTGACGTCTCCAGCGTGCTTGCGCCGAGACAGGTAGTGCATCAGGTCCGGGGCTGCGCGTGAGAGGTCGAAGTCTTGGGCGGACAAGAGCTGTAACTCCAGTTCGACACCGAGAGTCAGAGGTTTGGAGCCACGGAACTCTTCTAGAGGCATGAGCTACCTCACTCTCGACGGGTTTCCTTGGCCCAGCACAGTGCCACCTTGGTGAGCACCGGGCCCAAGAGCTCTAGAACGGAGACCGCGGCGACGATGATGATCACCAGGTCGCCGGGGAAAGTCGGATAGATGTTGGTGACATCCTGCACCAGGACCACGGCCAGACCGGACATGGGCGCGAGCGCGAGTCCCAGCAGCGCGCCCTTCTTCTGAGGGATACCCGACGGCACAGCCGTCACCATGGTCGCTACCCACTTGGCCAGCAGGCGGGCCACGATCAAAGCAGCCGCCGCCACCGCCACCGTTTCGAAAGAGCGCAGGTTCAGACTCGCCCCGATCAGAGCGAACAGCAGAACAGCTGTGACCGACGAGACGGTCGCGAAGTGTGCCGGGAGCACCCGCAACCACCCGACCCAGCGTCTCGCCAAGACCCCGAACGACAGTAGAGCCAGCATGGGCGATAGTTCGAAGGCCCGCGCCCCGGCGATGATCAGGAGAAGCCACCCGACGATCAGCAGCAGCGCCGTGTTGGGGTGGCCGCGCAGCCAGTGAGGAAGCACCCGGGCCACCACGGCAGCCACAACCGCGAGCAACACCGAGCCGATGATGAGATAGAGGGGATGCAGCGCCGCCGTCAGCCGCGTGCCCTCATACTCCAGATGGAGCCAGGACAACCAGATAGTGATGCCGATGACGGCATACGCGCTGTTGAGCGCGGTGAGCATCTTCAGCCGCTCGGTCACCTGGCCCTGCGCCCGCAGTTCACGGGTGATCTGCACGATGGCCGCCGGTGAGGTCGCGATGGCGATGGCGGCGGCGCCCGTTGCGTATATACCCTCCACCCCGGCCAGACGGAGTCCGCCGTACACGGCGAAGAAGGTCAGTATGGCCTCGAGCAGGCTCGTGGCGAGAAGCCACGGGTTCCGTCTAAGCCAGGTGAGGTCGAGCGAGTGACTGAGCTCGAACAGCATGAGCCCCAACGCCACGTCGACCAGGATCCTCAGGTCGTTCACAGTGGCCCAGGGCATCAGTCCGACGCCGTAGGGCCCCAGCACCAGACCCGCGGCTACGTAGCCCAACAGCCTGGGAAGCCTGATCAGTCGGGCGATCTCGCCGAAGACCACGGCGAGAACCAGAAGCAGGGCGAACCAACCCAGTTGGCCAAAGGCCGACAGGGACTCGGGCAGAAAGGGGAGCAGCGATGAGTCGGACATCACTCACCTCGACCACCGATCTAGACTTCCGGCTCCTCGTCATTAGAACACATGGATGCCGGTTGCCAACAGCCTCCCGATCCTACGATCCCGACAAAGGCGCGTCACCGCTATCGGTAGGCACGGAATGATCGACGGTAATGGAGTCACCGGCGGGAGCAGTGAGGTCGACAGGGGTGGAGCCGTCGGCGTTCGGCGCGGCTTCCTCTGCGGGGTCTTGGCGATCGGCGGCGGTCTCGGTCGTCGGCGTGGTTGCGCCTGAGCCCGTGTCCGCATCGCTTTCGTCCGCGGAAGCTGTCGGGTCCGACGTTTCGTCCTGAGGCTCCGGATCTGCCGTCGGGGTCGACACGGAGGGAGTATCCCCGACCTGTGCAGCCGTTGTCTGAGCGGCGCCGGCCTGGACGTCCGCGGCCTCGGCTCCTTGGGTCCGAGCGTCGCCGTCAGTCTGAACCAAGGCGACAGCGACCGGACCACCATCGCTCGGTTCCGTGGTCACGGTGACCGTCTTCTCAACGACTCGTTCCTTGACCACCACCGTCTGTATGGGACCCGGCACGGTAAGCGAGTAGAGACTGACAGCCAACGCCGTCATCGCGAAGCCCGCCAACAACCATTGACCCAGGGCGCGCCGGCCCGCAGCTGAACGGCCGGGGGTCACTGCAACCACAGGTGGGGCCTGCGACTCGGTCACTTCATCCTTGCCCAGCCGGCGTCGCGCCACACGTGCGGCGCAATCGAGGCACTCGTTCGACCAGTGACCCACCAGCGTACCGACTAGCGGCACGACCATGGCGCCCGGAAGCGTCCCGGCGAGATTCAGGCGGTTGAGCAGCAAGAAAGTGGCTGTAGAAGAGGCGATCGCAGAGACGACGGCCACCACGCGTGGACGAGTCATCATGTACCCACCCTTATTTTCGACATGGATATCCAAGGGGTTCGACCCGCGGGCCACGTGAATGGTTCCGACCCGAACTCAGAACACCACCCGGCACGGGACGCCCAGGTCTTCAAAGGCGGCTGCGAGCATGCGCGCGGTCTGCTGGAAGAAGGCGTCGGAGCGCGCCCCGTCCAGACCGTATGTGCGGTACACCCAGTTGCCGTAGTCATAGTTCATACGGTCGACGAGAACGAAGTCCACCTTCCCGGCGAGCCGCTCCGCCAGGTCTTCAGCGCCGGGCAGCAGGGGGGCGACCATGGCATAGGTGCGGATGCCGGCCCGGTGCAGCTCGTCCAACGCCTGCACCCTGTCGTCGATGGCCGGGGCCAGGGGCTCGAACAGCTTCCGCATCCGGTCGTCGGCAGTGGTGATCGTCAAACCGACCTCCAGATCGGTGGCTCCTCGGAAGAGGTCCAGGTCGCGCAGCACCAGAGCCGACCGGGTCTGCACTCTCACCGGCCACCGCTGCTCGATGAGGATGGCCAGACAACTACGGGTGAGCCGGTACCGCGCCTCCAGCGGCTGATAGGGATCGCACACGCCGCTCACCCACACCGTGCCACGCGTCTTCCTGCCTATCTCGGCCGCCAACAGATGGGGAGCGTTGATCTTCACGTCGACGAACTCCCCCCACGGCTCTCGATGCCCTGAGTACCGCCGCATGAAGCGGGCGTAGCAGTACGAACAGGCGTGCTCGCACCCCGTGTAGGCGTTGAGCGCGTAGTCGTATATCTTCGAAGCAGAGAGGATGGACCGGGCCGGTTTCTCTTGAACGATCATGCCGCGCCCCTCAGCGCTCCCCGCCCCCACCCGGACGGGCCCGCTCCTCCAGCAGGGTCCGTTCCAGGTCCCGCCTCCAGCGCGCCTCCCGTCTGGCTACCAGACGCCTCAGAACCACGCTGGGGATGAGAAACGCTATGGTGACCACCGCCACGGCGGCTACCACGGCCATCAGATAGGGATGCGCCGAGATTCCCTCGTACCAGCGATGAGCAAGCAGGACGAAGGCGACGATCGCAGCCGCGAAGACCACGACGGGGATGAGGAAGGTGGCGGCGATCTTCCTCTGCGAGGCGGGCATAAAGACCTGCAAGTAGGTCTCGGTGGCCACGCACACCACGACTCCCACGGCGATGGCATACCACAGGCCGATCGTGCCGAGCGCAAGCGCGAAGAGCAAGATGGCTACGGCCCCGGAGGTCTTCTGGAGCGCGGCAGCCCTCTTGGCCCCTTTGGCCAGCGCCGGCTCGACAGGAGGCTTCGTCCGCGAAGCGAGAGCCACTATCCGGTCGATGCGCCCTGTCGCCAAGAACGGCAGGTCGCGGAACAACTCGTAATAGCTCGCGCCGCCGCTCAAGGCGGTGCAGATGGTGGTCACCAGACCCGCGAACTCCTCGTCGGTGCGGAAGACGGGGGCCTTCGTCCGGCGCGTCGACGCCTCCGCGACCTCACGCGCGATCTGGTCGGCCTCTTCGTCGGTCGCGCCCAGTCTCTTCAAGCGTTTGGAGCTCCTTGCGAGAAGCCTCTGATGCGCGCGGTCGCTGGGCTGCTTGTCCGTGCTCTCGACCATGGGTCTCAGTCTATAGCCTGGTAACAGGTGATACCATCCAGATATGTGCGCCTCATTCGGGGGATCCGCAAGTTGAAACTCAAACACTGGCATCCACGCCGAAGGGCTTCGATACTGCCCATCAGGATCGACCCTGCCGCCCAGGAAGCCGGGCTCGCGCCCAGGCTGGCTGACCTCATGCGGCAGAATGTCGAGCGGCATCCGGAACAGCTGGCCTTTTTCGACCGGCTTCA
>JAFGIH010000624.1 GCA_016929985.1 Thermoleophilia bacterium
CAACGACCTCTTGTCCGGCGCCACCGACGTGTGTGTCTGCGACACCCTGACAGGGAACGCCATCATGAAACTCTTCGGCGCGTTCACCAGCGGCGGAGTTGCGGAGGTCCTCGGTTGGGGTTATGGGCCGTCTGTCGGCGAGGACTGGGCGACCACAGTGAGCATCGTGTCGAGAGCGTCACGGGCGTCGGTCATCGCAAATGCGATCCGGTACACCGCCGCCGTCACACGAGGGGACATCGCCCGTCAGGTCCAGGCCGAGCTCGGCGCAGCGAAAGCCGCAGGGCTGCAAGAGGTCATAGCAGGCCTGGCCGCCGGATCGTCCACCGAGAAGGACGTTGTAGCGCCAACACCGGTGCCGACGGACTGCGAGATCTGCGGAATCGATGTGTTGTTGGTGGAGGCGGCGGTCCAGGAACTTTGGAAGGCCGGCATCTATGCGCAGCCGGCCATGGGCTGCACCGGTCCGGTCGTCAGACTGCCGGGCGACTGTGTCGATCGGGCCAGGCGGATCCTAAGCGAAAGCAGCTATCTGTAGGGTAGGAAGAAAGGAAGCATCGGTGGTTGTAGTCGATACAGAGAACTATCAGTCGGTTGTTGTTGAAAGTGAGTTGCCCGTCGTCGTGGACCTGTGGGGACCCAAATGCGGCCCCTGCCTTGCCCTCATGCCCCAGGTCGAGAAGACGGCCGAAGAATACGAGGGGAAGGTCCGGTTCGCCAAGATAAACGTCGCGGAGAACCGGCGGCTGGCTATGAGTCTCAAGGTCCTGGGAGTACCGACCTTTCTCTTCTTCGCGGCCGGCGAGGAAAAGGACCGGATCACCGGGGAAGAGGTCTGCGTGGAATCGATACGGGCATGCGTCGATCGACTGCTGTCTCAGTGCGAAGCGTAAGTGACGGATTAGTCGCAGGAGGTGAACATGGGCACATTGTCAAGTAAGAAGCTGATACTTCTCGGGGAGCGCGATGGGGTTCCCAGCCAGGCCATGGAGGCTGCGCTGGCCAAGAGCGGGGCGGAAGTAGTGTATTCCGCTACTGAATGCTTCGTCTGAACGGCGGCAGGAGCCATGGACCTGCAGAACCAGCAGAGGGTAATCGATGCCGCGGAGACGCACGGCGCGGCGAACATCGTCGTACTGCTTGGTTCGGCCGACCCCGAAGGCGCCGGTATCTATGCCGAAACGGTGACGAACGGCGATCCGGCCTATGCAGGGCCATTGGCAGGAGTCTCGTTGGGACTCCTCGTGTATCACGTGATGGACGAAGTCATCAGGGCCGAAGCTGACCCCACTGTGTGGGAAGAGCACATCGGCATGATGGAGATGGTTTTGGATAGCGGAGCCTTGGCTCGTTCAGTAGCCGAGGTGCGAGACCAGTTCAGTAAGTACAGCTTGTGACATCGCAGCGGAGAGGTTGGCAGTGATCGCAGCAGACAACAATCCGGTTGGGCATACGGCAGAAGAGAAGAGACAGCGCCGCCTGCGCGCGTGGTTGAACCCGGACGTGAAGTTCGTGTCCGCCGAGGCTGAAGAAGCCTATCGCGCGCGAGTCAGCCGCCTTATCGCCGCAGTCTGCCTGGAAGAGCTGCCGGACAGGGTGCCGGTATGCACCTGCATGGGCTTCTTCCCTGCGTGGCATGCCGGGCTCTCTCCCTACGACGCCATGCACGATAGCCAACCGGCCCTAGAGGCCTGGTTTCAGTACAACATGGAATTCCAGCCCGATGCAGCCGTCACACCCGCGCTCCATACGATCCCGGCGTCCGCGCTGGAAGTACTGGATGTGAAGAACTACTCCTGGCCCGGGCATGGAGTCGGGAAGAACTCAGGGTACCAGTACCACGAAGGCGAGTTCATGCTCGCTCATGAGTACGACGAACTCATAGCGGATCCCAACTTCTTCCTGTTCCGTCGCGTGCTTCCCCGGATGATCGGCGCCTACGAAGGACTGGCGGGACTTGCCACCCCGCATGACATGCGTGCTCTCTCACTCTGCCCACCCCACGTCATGAGCTGGGGACAGCCGGGTGTCCTCGAGGCTGTCGGACGACTGGCCGAGGCGGGTCGCCAGATGCAGCAGTGGTGGGATCAGCTCCTTCTGGTGGCTAACCGCGTCAATCAGCACGGGTTCCCCGATGTGACCCCCTGGGTGGCCGAGGCGCCCTTTGACGTCATAGGAGACCATCTGCGTGGAACCCGGGGCATCATGTTGGATCTGTATCAACGCCCCGAGCAAGTCATCGAGGCATGCGACCGCATGGTGGACGTAGTACTCACGTCTGTGCTCGAGAAGACCAACCCGGACAGCATCCCGGGAGTGTTCATGCCGCTGCACAAGGGTCTTGATACGTTCATGTCCAATGACCACTTCAAGACCTTCTACTGGCCCAGCCTGAGGAAACTCATCATGGGTCTCATCGACGAAGGGTTCATCCCCTGGCTGTTCACGGAGGGGCGCTACGACAGCCGCTTGGAGATCATCAACGACCTACCCAAGGGGAAAGTCGTCTACTGGCTGAATACCACCAACATCTTCAAGGCAAAAGAGGTGCTGGGGCAGGTCGGCTGCATCCAGGGCAATGTACCGGTTTCGATGATCACCGTCTGCGAACCCGACGAGGTAACCCAGCACTGCCGCCAGCTCATCGACGTGGTCGGCGCAGGTGGTGGCTACATCCTGGATCTCGGCGCCGGGCCTGACACCGGTCGAGCCGAAAACATACACGCACTCATCCGCGCGGCGAAAGAGTATGGGGCCTACTAGGGACGGACACGAGAGCCAAGGCGGCCTGATGATATCCGTGAGTGTAAAAGTGAAGCCTTTTGCCGGGCTCCTCCACGGGGAATTCGAACTCGAGTTGCCAGATGGAAGCGCCGTCCGGGATCTTCTTGACCTTCTTAGGGCGCGCAGCGAGGCGAAACCGGACGAAGGTGTTTTCAACACGGTATGGGCATCGAGGAACATGATCATTACTCGAAACGGACGTCAAGTTCGCATGGGGGAGGCGGGCTCGCAACTTCTCACCAACGGGGACCGCATCGCCATCTTTCCCGTGGCCGTCGGCGGATAGTGGCGTCGGATGAGAACCGACCACGGGGGCCGTTGTGTACGTACTGGTGATCAATAGCGGCAGTTCGTCCGTCAAGTTCGGTCTCTACTCGGCCGATACGCAAGAACTGGCTGCTTCGGGAGCCGCGTCCAAGATCGGCGAACCGGGTTCGTATCTCAGCCTTACGAATCGCGGCGTCGACTCCCACGTGGACATCCCGGCAGCCGATCACGCTGACGCGCTTCACGGCATCGTCCGCGCGCTTCTTGACCCCGAACACCGCGTACTCACTTCAGTTGACGAGATCCAGGCCATAGGTCATCGAGTGGTCCATGGCGGCAACGCGATCATCGAATCCAAGCGCATCGACGACGAGACGATCGCTCTGATCGAACGTTGCGTCCCGCTTGCCCCTCTTCACAACCCGCCCAACCTCGTCGGGATCGTCGAGTGCCGTCGCCTGTTTCCTCACACTCCGCAAGTGGCAGTCCTCGACACGGCCTTCCACCAGACCATGCCGCCTCGCGCGTACCACTACGCGATTCCGCCCGACTACTGCGATGTGCATGGGATACGGCGTTACGGCTTTCACGGCACTTCCTTTCGGTATGTGTCGCAACGCGCCGCGGAGCTGGTCGGCGGTCGACTCGAGGACCTGCGTATGGTGATCTGCCATCTGGGCAATGGATCCAGCATTGCGGCTGTGAAGGCGGGCAAGTCGGTCGACACCAGTATGGGTATGACGCCACTCGAGGGTTTGATGATGGGAACGCGATCGGGCGATATCGATCCCGGCGCCGTGCTCTTCATGATGACTGGGCCGCCCGGCCTTTCGCCCTCCGATGTCGATCGGGTTCTCAATAAAGAGAGCGGTTTCCTGGGGCTCTCAGGTCGAGGCAACGACGTGCGAGACGTGCTCAAGTACGCTGCTGACGGCGACGCGCGCTGTGCGCTTGCTTTGGAGATGTATGCGTACCGCATCACGAAGTACGTCGGCGCCTACGCGGCGGCGATGGGAGGCATCGACGTCCTCGTGTTCACCGCAGGCATCGGCGAAAACAGTGCGCAGGTGCGCGAGGCAGTGTGCACGGGACTCGAATTCCTGGGCGTCGAGCTCGATGGGGTGCTGAACGACGCAACTCACGGAGAAGAGCGGGATATCAGTAGGCGTGAGGCGAGAACACGCGTCCTGGTAGTGCCGACCAATGAGGAACTGATGATTGTCAGGGATACCTTGGCGCTCACTCAGGCCTAGCGCCCGGCACAGACCTCTCCAGCGGTCGGTGGGACGCCATCGAGAGGGAGAACGAGGAACTCCGCCGGGCCAACGAGATCCTGAAGGCGGCGGCCGCTTTCTTCGGGGCTCGACCGCCGACCGAAGAGATGACCAGGTTTTGTCGACGATGACAAGGACAAGTTCGGGGTCGAGCCGATGTGCGCGGTCTTGCCCATCGCCCCTTCCACCTACTATGCCTCCTGAGGGGTACATTTATTCCGATTCACGCCGCGATTCGCTGATACTCGTTGATCAATCCGCCCAGCCTGGCAACCCGGACTATCTTACCGTCGCCATGGTTTGTGTCCGGCGTCTTGAGAGACAGCCCCCGATGCGGTCGCTCCTTGTTATAGTGCCTGACGTACTCCCCGAGGGCTCGCCCAAGATGGCGTTCCCCCACGACGAGAATGTGGTCCAGACACTCCCGCCGTGCGGTTCTCACGAATCGTTCGGCGAAGGCGTTCGCCATGGGTGATCGTATCGGAGTGCGAATGACGTGCAGGCCCTCAGAGCGAAACACCTCATCGAATCCCCCCGAGTACTTGGCGTCCCAGTCATGAATCAAGAACTGAACCCGGGCCAAGCGATCTTCCACGGCCAGGTTGCGGGGGGGCGTGCGGTCATCGTGATGCTGCCGTACAGCCTCCTCGTGTCGTCGAAGATCGAGCAGCCCGTCGGCATCAGCATTGACAAGAGCTGAGAGCTGCGTGTTAGGGCATCCGGCACGAGGCCTCGGAGTTTCTCTACACCTAAACCGCGGTGAGGCCAGGCGGGCCTTCGAGGGACGCGTTGACCAGTGCGCTGAGCGGAGCCAGTGAGCTTCCGAGTGCGGGAATCTGGCTAGTGAGGGTCGCTCTCCTTGACGGCCTTCGCGTCTGCAAACGCCTCCCAGCGGGCAATCGCCAGAGAAGCGTAGTGGGGGTCCACCTCCAGGCCGTGGCAAACACGGCCGGTTCTCTCGCACGCAACGAGGGTTGAGCCCGATCCCAGGAAGAGATCGAGCACAATCTCGCCGGGACGGGAGGAGTTCTGGACGGCGCGCTCAATCAACTCAAGGGGCTTCATGGTGGGGTGAAGCGGCGACTCCTCGGGTCTCGGGATCTGCCAGACGTCTGATTGGTCGCGGCCTCCCAGGAATCGCCGTTTGGTCCCGTCCCTCCATCCGTACCAAATCGGCTCATAGGCGCGCTGATAGTCAGACCGCCCCAGCACGAAGCGGTCCTTCTCCCAGATGATGGTGTCCGACCAGTGGCCGCCTGCTTCAGATAGGATCCGGGAGACGGTCGGCCACTCCTTGGTACTCATGCAGATGTAGAGGGCGCCGTCTACGCTACCGAGAAGGTTGCCCGCCCAGCTTTGGCAGAAGGCCTCCCATGCCTGGGGAGAGAGCGCATCGTTCTTTAGTCGGCGGCGACTAGTATCCCGATGCTGCCCTCCGTGGTCCCCGAGCGAGACGTTGTAGGGGGGATCGGTGAAGGCCATGTCCGCGCGAGCGCCTCCCAGCAGTCGGGCCACGTCGCCCTCATCGGTCGCGTCCCCGCAGAGCAGGCGATGCCGGCCTAGCTGGAAGAGGTCTCCCGGGCGGGCCCGCGGGTTCTCATAGGCCGCGCGAAGAGCGGCGTCCAGGTCAAGGCTCTCCGGCCGGTCCCGCTTCTCCCGGACCTCCAGCCCCAAAAGCAGGTCGTCGATCTCCTGGTCATCGAAGCCGGAAAGGGTCAGGTCAACCTCAGCCGAATCGGCCAGCCCGGCCAGCAGCTGAGCGAGAAGCTCCTCATCGAACTCGCCCGATATCTTGTTGAGCGCGACATTGAGAAGCCGGGCCTTGTCCTCATCGATGTCAAGAAGGATCGCCGGAACGGTACCCAGTCCCAGCTTGCGGGCGGCCAGGAGCCGTTGATGACCGCCGATCACCACCCTCGTCTCTCTGCGAGCGATGACCGGGTCCACCACCCCGAACTCCTTGATGCTTCGCGTCAGGGCTTCAAGCTCACTATCTGAGATCCGCCGGGGGTTGACCGGGTCGGGATGTAGGGAGGAGAGGCTCACCATCTCGATGGTAAGCGGGGCAACTGCTGTTCTACTCATGTCATCACCTCCGTCTAGTCGGAACCTGCGTCTGTGATTCGGGCGCTCCTAGCCCAGGATGGTCGCGTAGGCTATGCCTCGGCGGGTCTTCTTGTGCGCGATCTCGGCGTAGCAGTCTGCATGGGCGTAATGATCCGGCCCCCGCCTGATCCACCGGGCCTTCTTGTCCCCGCTATCCGGGTCCTCTTTCACACTGCGAAGGATGTTGGTCATCTGCCGGACGTACTCCACGACCTCATCCTCCACCCGGGGGATCCGTCTCTTCTTCACCTGGTGCGCATCTCGCCAGGCATCGAAGGCTTCGGTACGGTTGATGATCGCCGTCTGGCAGTTCTCTTTGTCGTGCTCCCAGCTCACCAGCCCTTTCTGTGTATCCCCGTAGTAGGCCAGACACACCCGTCCCGGAAACCGTCGGGCAAAAGCCCGGGCCGCGTGCTGTCCAGGCAGGGCGTCGATCACGCAGGCTCGTACGTCGAAGGCCTCCATGAAGCCGTCAAGCTGCGAGAAGGATTCATCGGTGTGGGGTTCGTGATGCACCCGCACGGTGAGAAGATACTCACGGTCCTTTGCCGGCTCTTTGACCACGATGTGAAGTCCGCTTCCTTGATCCACCCCCATGACGCAACCCTGGCCGGTCCGCAGCTGGCCCCAGGAGCCGGTAAGCGCAAGGAGATCCTCGCGCGTAAGACCGCCATCGGCCGCGAGATAGGGGAGTCCCAGCTCCGAGTTGTAGAACTCCTCGGGGAAG
>JAFGIH010000625.1 GCA_016929985.1 Thermoleophilia bacterium
GGCGGTATCTTCACCAAGATCGCCGACATCGGCTCCGACCTCATGAAGATCGTCTTCAACATCAAAGAAGACGATGCTCGTAACCCGGGCGTCATCGCCGACTGCACGGGCGACAACGCAGGCGACTCGGTCGGCCCCAGCGCCGACGGTTTCGAGACCTACGGCGTCACCGGTGTAGCGCTCATCACCTTCATCATCCTGGCGGTTGCGGAGCCTCTCACGCAGGTCTCGCTTCTGGTCTGGATCTTCGCAATGCGTGTGATGATGATCGTCTCGAGCGGTGGCTCGTATTTCCTGAACTCTGCCGTCACGAAGTCCCGCTACAAGAACGCCCATAAGATGAACTTCGAGGGCCCGCTGACCTCTCTGGTATGGGTCACGTCGATCGTCTCCATCGCCCTCACCTTCCTGGTGTCCTACTTCCTCATCGGCGGCAGCACCCAGGTAGGCCAACTGCATGGCGACTACTGGTGGATGCTCTCCATCATCATCAGCATGGGCACTCTGGCCGGTGCGCTCATCCCCGAGTTGGTCAAGGTCTTCACCTCCACCAAGTCGAAGCACGTCAAAGAAGTCGTGTCCTCGGCCAAGGAGGGAGGGGCTTCGCTTGACATCCTCTCCGGATTCGTGTCGGGTAACTTCAGCGCCTACTACATCGGCTTCACCATCATGGTGCTGATGGGTGTGGGCTACATCGTGAGCACGCAGGGGTTGGGCGACATCATGCTCGCTCCGGCGGTGTTCGCCTTCGGCCTGGTGGCCTTCGGCTTCCTGGGCATGGGCCCGGTGACCATCGCGGTTGACTCCTACGGACCGGTCACCGATAACGCTCAGTCGGTCTATGAGTTGTCGACCATCGAGCAGATCGAGAACGTCGACGCCGAGATCGAGAAGGACTTCGGCTTCAAGCCCCAGTGGGATGTGGCCAAGGACAATCTCGAAGAGAACGACGGGGCGGGCAATACCTTCAAGGCGACTGCCAAGCCGGTGCTCATCGGTACGGCAGTGGTCGGCGCCACCACGATGATTTTCTCCATCATCATGACCCTCACAGAGGGTCTTGAGGTGAACGTGGATAAGCTGTCACTGCTCTATCCGCCGTTCCTGCTGGGCATCATCATGGGCGGCGCCATGATCTACTGGTTCACCGGTGCGGCCACCCAGGCCGTGACCACCGGAGCTTACCGGGCTGTGGAGTTCATCAAGAAACACATCAAGCTTGACGTGGAAGAGGGCAGCGCCAACGTCGAAGACAGCAAGAAGGTCGTGGGCATCTGCACGCAGTATGCGCAGAAGGGCATGATCAACATCTTCCTGGCCGTCTTCTTCGGCACTCTCGCGTTTGCGTTCTTGGAGCCGTTCTTCTTCATCGGCTATCTGATCTCCATCGCCGTCTTCGGTCTGTATCAGGCCATCTTTATGGCCAACGCCGGCGGCGCCTGGGACAACGCCAAGAAGATTGTGGAAACGGACATGAAAGAGAAGGGCACCGATCTGCACGCCGCGACGGTCATCGGCGATACGGTGGGCGACCCGTTCAAGGACACCTCTTCGGTGGCTATGAACCCCGTCATCAAGTTCACCACCCTGTTCGGTCTGTTGGCTGTCGAGTTGGCTGTAAGCATCGCCGAGGGTCAGGGCAATCACACGCTGACCTACATCCTCGCCGCTGTGTTCTTCGCGATCTCCGTGACCTTTGTCTGGCGGTCGTTCTACTCCATGCGTATCAAGAAGGAGAAGTAGCAGCAGTCGACCGACACACAGGCGCCGCGGCCTCTGCGGGCCCGCGTGTCGCCTGACGGTGAGTCTGAGCCGCCCGCCGCACCAAGGTGCGGCGGGCGGCTTCTCTTTGTCCGGGATGGGTCTTGACGTAGCTCACATTCGGCGTAGAGTAAGGCAGTTCGTCGCAGGCACTTCTGAGCCGGCGTGCGCTGGAGAGGAGGCGGAAGGTGAGCGAAACGCGGACCTGGGTCGAGGCCGACCTCATCGTGAAGGACGCAGGGGAACTCCTCACCTGCGTCCGCACCGGGGCTACGTCGGGAGCTCGCTCCACTCTGGGAGTCATCCGCGAGGGGGCTGTAGCCGCCCGCGAGGGACGCATCGTGTGGGTCGGTCCCACGGCGTCGCTTCAGGAAGAGGTCCGTCTTGTGCGGGGCGGAGAAGAGGTAGACGCCGAGGGGCGGGTGGTGATGCCCGGCCTGGTGGAGTGCCATGCCCATGTCGCCTTCGCCGGCGACAGGTCCGACGAGTTCCAGATGCGAGTGGCTGGGGCGAGCTACCAGGACGTCGCCAAGGCCGGCGGGGGGATCATGAGCACGGTCCACGCCACCCGTGCCGCCTCGGACGAGGTGCTCCGTGCCCTCACGCGCAAGCGGCTGGACTACTTCCTGTACTTCGGCGTGACCACGGTCGAAGCCAAGAGCGGCTACGGACTCTCCCAGGAGGAGGAGATACGTCTGCTCGAGGTCTACCGCGACGTCGGCGCCGCGCACTCTGTCGATGTTGTGCCGACACTGCTGGCGGCTCACACAGTGCCGGTGGAGTATCTGGACCGCCCCGACGACTACGTCAAGATGATCGTCAAGAAAATGATCCCGGCCGCTGCCAAACATCACCTGGCCAGGTTCTGTGACGCCTTCTGCGAGCAGGGCGCCTTCACTGCAGACCAGTGCCGTCGGGTGTTGGAGGCCGGTCTCGAACACGGACTGTTGCCCAAGCTGCACGCCGACCAATTGAGCTACATGGCCGGCACCGAGATGGCAGCCGAACTGGGCGCCGTTTCGGTAGACCACCTGGATCATGTGAGCGACGCAGGCATCGCCGCCCTCGCTGCAGCCGATAGCCAGAAGCGGGTGCCGGTAGCGGTGCTTCTGCCCGGCGCCACCTTCTTCCTTGGCGAGGGGGGCTACGCACCCGCCCGCCGCCTGCTCGAAGCGGGGGCCCGCGTCGCGCTCAGCACCGATCTCAATCCCGGCTCCAGCCCCACTGCCAACCTGTGGCTCATGGCCACCATGGGCTGCTCGCAACTCCGGATGTCGGCCGAAGAAGTGATACGGGCCATCACCATCGAGGCGGCGGCTGCTCTAGCCGCGGACGATGAGGTGGGGAGCCTGGAGGTGGGGAAGAAGGCGGACATCCTTATTCTCGAAGAGACCCGTGATGCTGAGATCCCCTACCGCTACGGGATGAACCCGGTGTGGCGCGTTTACAAGGAAGGCGCCCTGGTGGTCAAAAGGGAATCACTCGGGGAGGTGTAGACGCGAGGCCGATCGAGGGCGGCCTGGGCTCGACCGCTACTTCTTGGCCTGACCGGGCACCTTCTTGCCCATGAGCACCGCGGCCGGGACGTGTTCCTTGTCGCCCGAGTTGCCGTGCGCCTCATCCGGCTCCAACTCGGCGTCCGTGTCGTCGCCGGCGTCGTGCTCGTCCTTGCCGGCATGCTTGTCGGGATCCCAGCCGGGGACGTCCTTGCCCTTGATCACAGCAGCCGGAGTGTGGTCTCCCGCGTGTCGGAGTGCGGATATGGTCTGGCCGAACGGCTTCAGGGTGGTCTCGGTGGTAGCCGCGCCTAGCTCTTCATCTCCCAGACCGACGGCCACTGTAGTCGCTCCTACCACAATCACGATCGCGCAGACGACGGCCGCCGCTATCACGATCAGCTTCTTCTGTCTGCTCATTGCGGTACTTCCCAGCTGTCGCGCCCCCCTGTGGACACACTACACACTAGGCATCGGCATACGACCGGTGGGGCTTGAGAACAACTGCACCACGTTCTGGAAATGCGTCACCACGTGGTAGACATCTACTTCCACGCGCACCAGCGCGCACCCCGGAGAACCGACGAACTCGGCCAGCTGCGGATGCTTGGCCAGGAACAGAGCCGCCGCGGCGGTCCGCGCTCCGCCGTCCGTCAACTCCCACGCCTCTCCTGTGGCGGTGACCGCCATGCCCTCTTGTATGTCGCTGTCGCGGTTCGATCGGTCGTCGAACAGCAGAGCCACCTGCGGATGGGCCGTGAGGTTGGAGAACTTGCGAGAATCCCGCATGGTGGCGAACAGTACGTGGCTGAGGTCCCCGGCCGCCCAGAACGCGACCAGGCTGCAGTACGGTCCGCTCTCCGACGCGGTTGAAAGCACCGCGAAACGCTGCGAATCGAGCAGCTGCCGGACAAGGGCCCGGGTCTCTAGCTCAGCATCCATCGCGCCCACCTAACGAGTCGCTGTTCTCGGAGCGATCCTCGGTCCGCCGGGTGTCGCTCACCCCAGTCGTTGCCGGGCCGCGTCGCGGCCACCAGGCCCAGCGGCCCAGAAGCACGGTGATGGCAGGCACCAGGGTGGTCCGCACCACGAAGGTGTCGAGCAGCACGCCGAACGCCACGGCGAAGCCGATCTGAAGCAGTCCCAGGATACTGCCGCTCAGCATGCTGGCGAAAGTCCCGGCCATGATGATGCCGGCCGAGGTGATGATGCCGCCTGTGCGGGCCAGGGCCTGCCGCGTGCCGTCCCGGGACCCGTGCAGAGCCACCTCCTCCTTCACCCGCCCGATGAGGAAGATGTTGTAGTCCATCCCCAGCGCCACCAGCATCACGAAC